>DASXXY010000216.1:0-11440 GCA_036502805.1 Gaiellales bacterium
AGCCGAAGACGTCGACGCGGGTGATCTGCATGGCTGCGGAGGCTACCTGTCCGCCCGCGCGGCCAATTGTCGCTGCGGCGGCGGGCCCGCGGCCGCGTGCCCGCGCCGGCCCCGAACTCGCATGAACGGGGTCTGCCCCCCGTTCGTACATCGCCACGACGCCCGGGGTGGCGAGAACGCCGCGATCGCACTCGCAACCGTCACGCCCGCCCTCTCACCCTGCCAACGCCCGCATGAATGGGGTCAGACCCCGATCCTGCACCGGCCGCCGAGCGCCCACTCCATGCATTCAGGCGTGCACGATCGGGGTCAGACCCCATTCATGCATCGCCGCCCGGTCGAGCGCTGGGCGAACGGGCCGGACCCCGATCGTGAGACCGGGGCCCGACCCGTGCGACCGACCGATCCCGGCTGGTCGCGCCGACGCTCAGCCGCCGGCGATCTCGGCGGCCGTCACGCGCGTCACGGTGTACGTCACGACGACCGTCGGTGCCTTGCCGACGTCGCCGCCCGTGAGGTGCAGCGGCAGCCCGCTCTCGGCATCGATCACGAGGTGCTCGGCGTAGCCGGACAGCACCGGCCCGTTCAGCTCGAGCGTGGCATGCCCATCCGAGGTACCCGGTGTGACGGTGACGGCCGGGATGGTCGCGAGCAGCTTGAGGACGCCCGCGCGCACGTCCGGCCGGCTCCCGCCCGCGAGCATCGCCTGCAGGGCGTTCGACCAGATCATCCCGTTCGTGTGCTCCTCCGGCGTGAGGGGCGTGTGCGCCGGGGGGATCTTGCCCTCCTGCACGAGCTTGGCCCGGGCGGCCTCCTTCTCCGCGAGCGCGGCGTTCTCGTTGGCTGCGCGGTCCTGTGCGGACTGGGTCGGATCGAGGTTCGCGATCGCCATCGCGGCGCGGCCGGAGTCGGCGTCCTCGTGCAGCGCACCGACGGCGGCGGAGAGGTAGCGCTTGATCCACAGGGCGTCGCCGCCGGTGTCGCCGGCAGCGATCGCGGCCGGCAGCCCGGCGAGCGTCTCCGAGTAGTAGTAGTGGCCGTTGTCGAGGTAGAGGTCGGCGCCCGAGAAGGCCGGCTGGCCGGTGACGTGCTGCGTCCGCAGGATGAGCGTCGCATCGCCGGGCTGCGCTACGGAGCGCTGCACCGACCGCGAGAGCTGTACGAGCGGGGCGGCGGCCGCCTGGTCGACGCCGACGACGTGACCGCCCCCGCCCCCGCCCCCGCCGATCGCAAGCGCCGCGACCGCTGCGGTCGTCGCGACCGCCGTGAGCGCGAGGATGCGCGACGGGCGGATCCAGCGCCGCTCCGGTGCGCGCCGCACTGGAGCCGTCGGCCGGACGAGCGCGAGCGGTGCGCGCCTGCCCGCGACATGCAGCATCAGGCCCTTGCGTGCGCTGCGCGCGGCATCGGCGTCGGGCGCGAGCGGCGCCGGCTGCAGCGCCGCCAGCCAGTCGAGGTCGTGATGGTCGCTCATCGTGCGTCTCCTTCGCTCAGGTGCGCGCGGACGCGCGTCCGCGCACGGTGGATGCGGGACCGGACGGTCCCGACGGGGATGTCGAGGGCGAGCGAGATCTGCTCGTAGTCGAGGCGGGCCCACGCGAGCAGGAGCAGGGCGTCGCGGTCGCCGGCGGGGAGCGCGGCCAGCGCGACCGCGAGCTGCGGGCCGAGCTGCTCGGCCTCGACGCGGCCGAGCACGTCCTCGGCGACGTCGTCCTCGCGACGGCCGAGCAGGCGGCCCGTCGCTCGGCGCTCGCGCTCGGCCGACCGGAAGTGGCGCCGCAGCAGGTTCGTCGCGATGCCGTAGAGCCATGGGCGCGCGTCGGCGACGGCGGCGTCGAAGCGCCGCCGCTCGTCGAACGCGATCCGGAACGCCTCGGCCGCGATGTCCTCGCCGGCCGCGCCGGCCCGGCTCGTCGAGAAGGCGCGGATCGCCGGCCAGTGGCGGTCGAAGATCTCGGCGAACGCACGCGGATCGCGCCGCGAGCGCGCGATCACCGCCGCGTCCGTCTCGGTCGCGGGCAGCGCGGCCGTCACGGGCCGTCCGGTGGCAACGGCCACCATCGTCGTCGGGCATCCAGTCGCACGCGAACCTCCTCGCCAGCTCGATCGTTCCAGGCTGATTGCCCGCTGCGGCGGAAGCGTTCGCGAAGTACTGTCCGGCGGCGATGGCGCATCTCATCCTCGGTCCTCTGCTCCGCTACACCGGAAGCACCCAGGCGACCGTCTGGGTCGAGACGGATGCGCCCTGCGACGTCGCCGTCCTCGGCGCGCACGCCCGCACGTTCTGCGTCGAGGGCCATCATTACGCGCTCGTCGTGCTGAGCGGCCTCGAGGAGGGCGCCGTCACCCCCTACGACGTGCAGCTCGACGGCGAGAGCGTCTGGCCGCCGGACGACGGGCGGCCGCCCTCGGCGATCCACACGCGCGCGGGCGAGCGCAGCGCACGGCTCGTCTTCGGCTCGTGCCGCGTGGGCGATCCCGCACGCGAGCCGTACACGCTCCCGCCCGACTCCCACCCGCTCGGCTTCGGCATCGATGCGCTCTGGGCGCTCTCGCGGCGGTTGCAGACCGGCAGCGAGGAGTGGCCCGACTGCCTGCTGCTGCTCGGCGACCAGGTCTACGCGGACGAGACGTCGGAGCAGACGCGGGCCTTCATCCGCGCCCGCCGCGACACGAGCGCGCCGCCCGGCGACCAGGTGGCCGACTTCGAGGAGTACACGCAGCTCTACCGCGAGGCGTGGAGCGACCCCGACATCCGCTGGCTGCTCGCGACGGTGCCGAGCACGATGATCTTCGACGACCACGACGTGCACGACGACTGGAACATCTCCGACGCCTGGGTGCAGGAGATGCGCGCCACCGACTGGTGGGAGGAGCGCATCATCGGCGCCTTCATGGCCTACTGGATCTACCAGCACATCGGCAACCTGGCTCCGCCCGAGCTGTCCGAGGAGCCCCTGCTCGCCGAGCTGCCCGCCATGGCCGACGGTGGTGCGCGCCTGCGCCGGCTCGCGCGCGACTGCGATCGCGAGCCGGCGTCGAGCCGGTTCGCGTTCTGCCGCGACTTCGGCCGCTCGCGGCTCGTCGTGATCGACTCGCGCGCCGCGCGCGTGCTCGCCGACGGTCGCCGCGACATGGTGGACGACGACGAGTGGCGGTGGATCGCCGAGCATGCGCGCGGGCGCTTCGACCACCTCATCATCGCGAGCACGCTGCCGGTCTTCATGACGCCCGGCATCGACGGCTTCGAGGCCTGGAACGAGGCCCTCTGCTCCGGCGCCTGGGGACGCCTCGCGGCGCGCGGCGGCGAGCGGCTGCGGCGCGCGCTCGACCTCGAGCACTGGCCGGCGTTCCAGCGCTCGTTCCGCACGATGGTGGATCTCCTGCGCGAGCTCGCCGAGGCCGCGGATGCGCCGGCCACCATCACGCTCATCGGCGGCGACGTCCACACGGCCTACATCGCGGAGGTCGACCTCGGCGACGAGCAGCGGAGCCGCACGTTCCAGATCGTCTGCTCGCCGTTCCGGAATCCGCTGGCCGCGAAGGAGCGGCGCGTGATCAGGCTGTTCAGCACGCGCGCCGCGGGCGTCGCGTGCCGGGCGCTCGCTCGCGCCGCGGGCGTGCGGCGACCCGACGTGGCCTGGCGGCTCGTGACGCCGATCACGTTCGACAACTCGATCGCCGTGCTCGAGCTCGACGAGCGGCGGGCGACGGTCGTGATCCGCAAGAGCGCACCCGAGGGCGACGACGGCTGGCCCCTCGAGGAGCTGCACCGCCTCGCTCTCACACCTGCGCCGTGAGCGACCGCCGGCCTCAGCCGTCCGCAGCGTCCGGAACGCAGATCTCCACCGCGTCCGGCTCGACGTCGATGCGCAGCTTGCGCACCTTCTTGCGGTCGCCGCCGTCGATCTCGTACGGCACCTTGCGGTCGAGCGTGATGCGCACGGTGTGGCCCTTCGTCGTGAACGCGTGCGGCGACTTGGCCGCGCTGCCGACGACGGCGCGCACGACCGTGCCCGCCCACTCCCGCACGCCGTCGGCCGAGACGACGCCGAGCTCGAGCACGCCGTCGTCGGGATGGGCGTCCTCGAAGGCCTCGACGCCGCCGAACAGCTTGCCGACGTTGCCAAGCAGGATGCAGCTGGCATCGCCGTCGTACCAGCGCGCGCCGTCGACGAGGATCTTCGCGCGGAACGGCGGCTCGCGGAGGTTCTTCGCGCCCGTCCAGATGTAGGCGAGCCGGCCGAAGCGGTCCTTGAGGCTCCCGTCGGCGTCGCCGATCATGCGTGCGTCGAAGCCCGCGCCGGCCATCACGGCGAAGCGCTCGCCGTTGATGCGGCCGACGTCGATGCGGCGCGTCGTGCCGCTGAGGCCGATGTCGACGGCCTGCTCGACGTCCTTCGGGATGCCGAGGTTCGTCGCCAGCAGGTTGGCCGTGCCGGCCGGCAGGATGGCGACGCGCGCCGCGCTGCCGGCGAGCACGTCGACGCAGCGCTGCACCATGCCGTCGCCGCCCCACACGAAGACGAGCTCCGACTTGCGTGCGAGCGCCTTCTCGACCTGCTCGGGCGCGTACTTGCTCTTCCCCACCTCGCGCCAGTAGACGTCGCCGAGACCGCGCGCCTCGAGGGCGCGGCGCAGCTCGGGCAGCCCGCCGCCGAGCACCTTCTTGCGGTGCGCGATCACTGCGACGCGCGTCACGCCGGGTTCCCGCCGTGGCGGGCCGCGGCGCGCCGGCGCGCGACGTCGCCCGCCACGCGGTCGGCGGCGATCGCGATCGCGAGCGACGAGAGGCCGATCAGCACGCCGGCCGTCACGTCGAGCGGATGGTGCATGCCGCGGTACATGCGCGAGACGGCGACGACGAGCGGCAGCGCCACTGCGACCGTCCAGAGCGCGACCAGGAGCGCGCGCGAGCGGACGTGCGCGCTCAACAGCAGCGCGAGCCCGATGTAGACGACGACCGAGGCCGCCACGTGCCCGGACGGATAGCTCTGGTTGACCGGGAGGTGGTCGAGCCGTGGCACGTCCGGCCGCTCGCGGTGCACGATCAGGCTCGTCAGGCGGTAGGTCGCGACCTCGACCAGGATGGCACCCACGATCAGACCGCCGGCGCGCCAGCGGCGGCGGACGGCGGCCGCCAGGCCGAACACGATCACGAGTCCCGGGATGAACGGGATGTCGCCGACCGAGGAGCCGAAGAAGGAGGCATCGGTGAGCGTGCCGTCGCGATGCTGCGCGAGCCACACGTCGACGGCCTCGTCCGAGTGCCCGATGGCGTGCACCGGCAGCAGCACGTCGACGAGCAGGAAGCCGACGCCGATCGCGGTTGCCGCGAGCAGGACGTAGCCGAGCAGCGTGGTCATCACGAACGCGACGAGCGGGCGGTGCACGACCCAGCGGGCGGCCAGCGAGCTCGCAGGGCCGCCGGGCCGCGCGACGAGTAACGGGGGATCGGCGGGAGCGGAGGAGGTGCCTGCGTCCCGGCCACCCTCCGACCTGGCGCGGCGGGCGGAGCGGACGCGCTGGGCAGATCCGTGAGTGCTCATGGGGCGGGTTTCTCCCGGCGCGCACGTGGAGAAACCTGATCCATGCCGGCGCCCTTCCTGCTGCTCGTCGCGATCGCGATCGCGTACGGAGTCATCGTGAGCCTCGCGTTCGGCCGCCTGGCGCCGCGCGAGGGCGCGAGCGCCGCCGCGGCCGAGGCGATCGAGCACGCCGCCGCCGGCACGGCGATGCGCTCGTGGTGGGAGCGCCGGCTCGATCCCCGGGCGATGACCGGGCTCGCCCTGACGGCGGCCTCGGCGCTCCTGATCGCCGGCGGCTTCGTCGTGGCCGTCCTGGCCTACCTCGTGCGTGGCAACGCGCAGCTGCGATCGATCGACTCGAGCGCCGCGGCGTGGGGCCACGACCACGCGACGCACGCGTCGACCCGGCTGCTGACGTGGGTCACCGACTTCGGCGACCTGCCGCTCTTCGCGATCGTCGGCGTCGTCGCGCTCGTCTACGAGCTGCGGCGGGCGCCCAACCGCTGGATCGTGCCGTTCGTCGTCGTCGTCGTGCTGGGCGACAAGCTCATCACGAACGTGATCAAGGACCTCGCCGACCGCGCCCGCCCCACGCTCAACCCGCTCGCGCACACGCTCGGCCCGTCGTTCCCGAGCGGCCATTCCTCCACGGCGGCCTCGTTCTACGCCGCGCTCGCGCTCGTCATGGCGCGGGGACGGAGCCCGCGCACGCGGGCCGTGCTGGCCGGGACGGCGGGAGGCATCGCCGTCGCCGTCGCCTCGAGCCGCGTGCTGCTCGACTTCCACTGGGTCTCCGACGTCGTCGCCGGCGTGATGCTCGGCTGGGCCTGGTTCGCGCTCTGCGCGATCGCCTTCGGCGGACGCCACATGCGTTATGCCGAGCCGATGGAGCAGGCCGCGGCAGGCGCTGTCCCAGCGGGCGCCCGACCGACGGCCGAGGTGTAGTGCGGCGGATTGCGGGGGAGGCTCACCGCATGAGCGCTCACACGGTTCCCGGTTCCGCCCGCGCATTCACCGAGACCCCGGTCTTCGCGGGGCTGGCACGCGCCGGCTATGCGGCGCGCGGCGTCATCTACGCGCTGATCGGCCTGCTCGCCCTGCGCCTCGCAGAGGGGAGCGGCGGCACCGCGCGTCCGAGCCAGCAGGGTGCGATGCAGAAGATCGCGCACCAGCCCTACGGCCATGCGCTCCTGATCGCGACGGCGATCGGCCTCGGCGGCTACGCGCTCTGGCGCTTCGCGCAGGCGTTCATCGGACGGACACCCGAGTACGGGCGGCACAGCGCGATGGATCGCATCGGCGCGGTCGGCAGCGGCGTCGCCTACGCGGCCTTCTGCGTGCTCGCGATCTCCGTGCTGCGCGGCACGGCCGGCAACTCGTCCGCGAAGACGAAGCAGACGACGGCCGGCGTGCTGCACTGGACGGGCGGCCGCGAGCTCGTCGCCGCGGCCGGGGTGCTCTTCTTCGCCATCGCCGTCTACCAGGCGTACCTCGGGCTGAGCAGGAAGTTCCTCGGCTACTCGAAGGTCGCCGAGATGTCCCCGGGCGTGTTCAAGGCGTTCCGGACGATCGGGACGGCCGGCCTCGTGGCACGCGCCGTCGCCTTCGCCCTGATCGGCGTCTTCGTGCTCCAGGCGGCTCGCGACTACTCGCCGAGCGACGCCGTGGGCATCGACGGCGCGCTCGTCAAGCTGCAGCAGCACGCGTACGGCACGACGGCCCTGATCGTCGTCGCCGTCGGGCTGATGGCGTTCGGCGCGTACTCGCTCGCCGACGCGCGCTTCCGCAAGATCTGAGCGCGCTGCCGTAGCGTCCCCGGAGTGAGACGGGTGCTGCCCATCGGCCTCGGCCTCGTCGTCGGCGCCCTGACGTCGATCGGCCAGCAGTACCTCGACGGCCCGCTCAACGCGCTCGTCAACTCCGCGAGCGCGTGGCTCGTGGTCGCGTTCGCCGTCGGCGCGTGCATGCGCACGTGGCGCGGTGCGGCGCTCGCCGGCGCCTGCGCATGCCTCGGCGAGCTCGCGGGCTACTACGTGACGGCGCACGCCCGCGGCTACTCGGCCGGCACGGCGATCCTGCTCTTCTGGACGGTCTGCGCGCTCGTGGGCGGCCCGGTGCTGGGCGCGGCCGGCGAGCGCTGGCGCCACGGTACCCCCCGCCTCCAGGCGCTCGCGATCGCGACGGCGGCGGGCGCATTCCTCGCCGAGGGCATCTGGACGTACGCCTACGAGCTGTCGTACCGGCGCACCGCGGCGCTCTGGCTCGCGATCGCGGCTGCGCTCGTGCTGGCGCTGCCCGGGCGACGCCGGCTGCGGGCGCAGAGCGCCGCCTGGCTGCTCGTCGTGCTGCCGGTCGGCCTCATCGCCGAGGCCGCGCTGACGCTCGCCTACAACCGCTCCGCCGGCTGACCGAGCTCAGGTGTGGCGGATGCGGTCGCGCGCCTCGGCGTAGCGGACCGCCTCGTACGCGACGAGGCCGATCGCGATGGCGGCGACGAGCGTCAGCGCGAGCAGCGCCGGAATCGTCGTCGCGAGCGGCGCGAGCGCCACGAGCAGCGCCGCCGCGACGAGCCTCGGCTGGTTGAACGTGCCGTAGTTGCGCCGCTTGAACGCGCTCAGCGCGACGAGGTAGAGCGCGACGCCGCCGCACAGCGAGACCGCGACGACGGCCCCGAGCTCATGCGACTCGACCGCCAGCGACTCCTTGACCCCGAGCGCGAAGAGCACGATGCCGGCGACCATCGGCAGGTGCAGGAAGGTGTACGAGTCGCGGGCGACGCGCGACTGCCCGGCCTCGGGGAGCGTGCGCATCCGATGCTCGCCGGCGAGCGCGACGACGTCGAAGTAGGCCCACCAGAGCGCGGCGGCGGCGGCCATCCCGAGCAGGGCCGCGACGATCACGCGTGCGCCGAGTGCGAGGTGGCTCGCGCCGACGCCGAGCGACACGATCGACTCGCCGAGCGCGATGATGATGATGCCCGCGTGGCGCTCGGCGAAATGCCCCGGCTCGACCCGCCAGCCCTCGGTTCCCCCCAGTGCGAAGACGCCGTAGTCGACCGCCAGCGCCGCGATCCAGCAGAGCGCCCGCAGCCGGCCGTCGAGCGCGCCAGCGAGCACGAGCAGCAGCGAGGCGGGCACGGCCGTCGCGGCGATGCGGGCGATCACGCCCCGCAACCGCGCCTCGCCGCGCGCGAGCACGGCGTAGCCGACGAGGTGCAGCGCGCGCACGGTCAGGTAGGCGACGCCGAAGATCAGGCCGTCGTCGCCGAACGCGCCGGGAACGGCCAGCGAGAGCACGAGCAGCGGCCCCATCGCGCCGAGCAGGACGACGCGCATCGCGCCCTCGTCGGAGCCGCTCGTGTTGCCGAGCCAGGCGAACGACGCCCACGCCCACCAGAGCGTGGCGAGCACCGCGAGCGCCTCCGTCAGCCGCGTCCACGTCGGGTGCTGCGCGACGAAGCCCGTGACCTGCGTGATCGCGAACACGAACACGAGGTCGAAGAAGAGCTCGAGGGCGGTGACGCGCTGACCGCCCTCGGCGGGCGCACCGCCGGCGATCCCCGGCGCGCTCAGATCACGTGGGGCGCGAGCCGCTCGCTGAACGAGTGCAGCACGCGCCGGTGGATGGACGGCGAGCGGTCGAGCAGGGCCCTGAAGTGGCGCTGCGCGATCACGAGCGCCCGTGTCGGCTCGGTCGTCGTCACGGTCGCCGTCGCGGGCACCCCGGAGACGAGCGAGATCTCGCCGAAGAACTCCGACCCGCCGCGCTTCGGCAGCAGCTCGCCGTCGCGCTCGACGTCGACCTGGCCCTCGACGATGACGTAGAACTGGCGTCCGGTGTCGCCCTGGCGGATCAGCACCTTGCCCGCCTTGAAGTCGATCTCGTCCGTGATGCGCGCGATCTCGGCGAGCTCGCGCTTCGAGCAGCCCGCGAACAGGGTCACATGCCGCAGGAGCTCGATCTTGGCGTCTTTCCGCAGCATTCCCAGCACCTCTCCGTGACCGTCGAATCGAGGGGGCGGGCCACGGCGCGGCGCGCGCGTCCCGGCTCGTCCTCGCCGAGCCGCGATAGTACTCCGTCTCCCCACCGCAGGATGGCCCGGCGCTGCCGAGCGCTGCGCTCGCGGGGGCCGCGGCGTCCGACCGATCCGGACCCGCGCGCGCACGGCGTCCCGGCGCAGCGTGGCCGTCGTCGCCCACGGGCGCCGGCGCCCGCACGCGAGAGCGAGGTTTCACCACGTCTCCGATGTGAGATCCCGGGACAGTCGACCGAGGAGGACGCATGACCAGGTTCACGCTGCCGCGGCGCTTGTCGCGGGCGACCGCCGTCGCGGTGCTCGCGCTGACCATCGCGGCGGGAGCGATCGCCTACGCGGCCACGGGGCCGGCGATCCAGACGTCCACGCCGCGCTCCGAGAAGCAGATCACGAACATCGACGTGCTCCGCCAGCAGATCCGCAACTACTACGGCGATCCACTCGGCAGCGGGGTCTTCGCCGCCGACTCGAACTACGCCAAGGAGGCGGAGGGCGTCGCGGCGCAGGCGGACTGGAAGCTCGCCAAACGCGCCAAGTGGCACAAGCACGGGACACAGCCGGCGATCGTGCTCGACGTCGACGACACGACGCTCGCCACCTGGAACTACGAGATCGCGAGCAACTGGGCGTACAACCCCGTCACGAATGCGACGTACGTGACCGACGAGCTCTTCCCGCCGGTGCCGGGCATGCTGCAGACGGTGACCGCTGCCGCATCGGAGGGCTACGCGATCTTCTACCTCACGGGCCGTCCCGCGATCCAGGAGCCGGCGACGCTCGGCAACCTGACCTCCGACGGCGTCGGCGTCGACGCGGGCTACCCGGCCCCGACGACGCTCACCGACGGCGAGGACGGGCTGTTCACGAAGCCGGCCGTGGCCGACTATCCGGACTACCTCAAGCTGGCCTGCGCCGGCGACCCGAACGGCAGCTGCACGACGGCGCACTACAAGACGGCGACGCGTGCGCACATCGAGTCGGAGGGCTATGACATCGTGGCCAACTTCGGCGACCAGTACAGCGATCTCGTCGGCGGCTACGCCGACCGGACGTTCAAGCTGCCGAACCCGAACTACTTCCTGCCGTAGGGCGGCAGGCGCACGGCGAGCTCCTCACCCCGTCCCGGCAGGGCTGCCCTGCCGGGACGGGGCCCTAAGCTCCGGCCATGTGCTTCGACCTGGACTCCCTGCCGCCCATCGCGCCGATCGCCGGCGCGGCCGTCAGCCACGAGGACGTCGTGCTGACGTCGGCGGACGGCACGGCGTTCGCCGGCTTCTCGGCCACGCCGCACGACGCCTCCGAGGTGGGGATCGTCGTCCTCCCCGATGTCCGCGGGCTCTACCGGTTCTACGAGGAGCTCGCGCTGCGCTTCGCCGAGCGCGGCTGCGCGGCGCTCGCGATCGACTGGTTCGGGCGCACCGCCGGCGTCGGCAAGCGCGACGACGAGTTTCCGTACATGGAGCACGTCAGCCAGACCGACCCGGATGCGATCCAGGCCGACATCGGCGCCGCCGCGGCCTGGCTCCGCTCGCCCGCGGGCGGCGGGCGCACGCGCATCTTCACGGTCGGCTTCTGCTTCGGCGGCCGGCACTCCTGGCTGGCGTCGGCCGCCGGCCACGGTCTCGCCGGCGCCGCCGGCTTCTACGGCATGCCCGGCCAGCGCAAGGGCCAGAACGGGCCGATCCAGCTCGCGAGCAAGATGGAGGCCCCGATCCTCGCGCTCCAGGCCGGCGCGGACGACCACATCACGGCCGACGACAACGCGGCGCTCGAGCGTGCGCTCACGAAGGCCGGCGTGCCGCACGACGTCGTGACCTACCCGCGCGCGCCGCACAGCTTCTTCGACCGGCGCTGGGAGGAGCACCAGGCCGCCTCG
>DASXXY010000217.1:0-10301 GCA_036502805.1 Gaiellales bacterium
CGGCACTGCTCCCGCACGCCGCCCTGGCTGCGGGCGGCCGCGTCCTCGCGGACGTCGTGCCCGCGGCCGGCAGCGAGCCCGCTGCGGCGCTGCACGCCCTCGCGGGGCCTGGCAGCGTGCTGCTCGAGTCGGGCGAGGGACGCTGGTCCTACCTCGCGCCCTGGCCGGCCGCCGTGCTCTCGCGGCGCGATCCGGCCGGCGCGCTCGCCGAGGCGCGCGTGCTGCTCGACCGCCTCGCGGCCGACGTCCCGGCGGGCGCTCCGCCGTTCACCGGCGGCCTGCTCGGCTCGCTCGGCTACGACCTCGCGCGGGCGCTCGAGCCGATCCCGCAGAGCGCACGCGACGACCTCGCGCTGCCGGCGCTGCAGCTGGCGGCCGTGGACTCGCTCTACGCCTTCGACCGCGAGCGCGGCGAGCTGTGGGTGATCGCGCGCGCCGAGCGCGAGCTGCGGCGGCTGCGCGAGGGCCTCGCCCGCGTGCGGCCGGTCGCGCGACCCGCCGCGCCGGGAGACGAGCTGCGCGGCATGCCCTACGCCCACTACCGCGCGCGCGTCGAGCGCGTGCTCGACCACATCGGCCGCGGCGACGTCTACGAGGTCAACTACACGCAGCGGCTCGAGGGAAACTGTGCCAGCTCACTAGATCTCTATGCGCGGCTGCGCGAGACCGCGCCGGTGCCCTACGGCATCTATCTCGACGCGGGCGGCTGGCAGCTCGTGGGCGCGACGCCCGAGACGTTCCTGCGCGTCTCCGCCGACCGGCGCTGCGAGACGCGGCCGATCAAGGGCACGCGGCCGCGCGACGACGACCCGGTGCTCGACGCGGCGCTGGCCGCCGACCTCGCCTCGCACCCGAAGGACCGCGCCGAGAACGTGATGATCGTCGACCTCGCGCGCAACGACCTCTCGCGCGTCTGCCTGCCGGGCACCGTCCGCGTGCCGTCGCTGTGCGCCGTCGAGTCGCATCCGACCGTGCACCAGCTCGTCTCGACCGTGACCGGGCAGCTCGCCCCGGGCCGCGACGCCCTCGATCTCGTCGCGGCGGCGTTCGCTCCCGGCTCGATGACGGGTGCGCCCAAGGTGCGCGCGATGCAGCTGATCGAGCAGCTCGAGCCCGTGCGCCGCGGCCCCTACGCCGGCGCGTTCGGCTGGCTCGCGCCCGACGGCTCCTGCGACCTCGCGGTCGTCATCCGCACCGCCGTCGTGACGCGCGGCCGCGCCTATCTGCACGTCGGCGGCGCGATCGTGGCCGACTCCGACCCCGCCGAGGAGTACGAGGAGTCGCTCGTCAAGGCCCGCACGGTCGCCCGCGCGCTCGGCGCGCGCATCGTCGCGTGAAAACCACCCGGCTGGAGGACGTGCAGCCCGCCGGCGTGTGATCAGCTGCAGCGGTGAGCGCCGAGGTCGTCCTGCTGCACGCCGCGGCGATCGCCGAGAGCCTCCCCGGACGCTGGTGGGTGCCGCCGTCCGAGGCGCTCGCGGCCGTCGAGCCCGAGCGCGCCTACGTCAAGGTCATGGCGCTCGAGCGGCCGGCGGACGGCGCGGCCGACGTCTGGACGGCACAGCCGCTGTGGCTCGAGGTGGAGGAGCGCGGCGAGAGCGGCGTGAGCGGCACGATCGTCGACTCCGAGCTGTCGCTGGCGGGCTCGGCGGAGGGCGACCGGATCGACGTGCCCTGGACGCGGATCTTCGACCTCGTCCTGCTCGGCGAGGACGGCGAGGCGCTCTTCAACGAGCAGCGCGCGCGCTTCGCCATCGGCAAGCGCGTGCTCGTCGGCATCACCGAGCTCTCGCCCGACGAGGAGGACGTGGTCGCCCGGCACGCCTTCGCCGGCACGGTCCGCTCCGTCGAGCGGGAGCGCGGCATCGAGCTCCTGCTCGACGACCGCTCGAGCTTCTGGCTCCCGCCGGACGCGAGCTCGCTGCGCGAGGCGCCGCCCGGGGAGTACGCGCTGCGCGCCAGCGGCCAGACGGTCGTGGACCCCGACTACACGGTGACCTGGACGATCACGCACCGCGAGCCCGGAGCGCCCGGCCTCTCGGCCGAGGGGTACGTGCCGCGCAGAGCGGACGACTGAGCCCAGGCCCGTCCGGCTCGGCGAGAGCGCCGCCAGACGCGCGGTCGCGGCCGTCTAGACTCCCGCGGCCATGCCCGCGCCGTTCCGCAAGGTGCTCGTCGCGAATCGCGGCGAGATCGCCGTCCGTGTCTTCCGCGCGCTGCGCGAGCTGGGGATCGGCTCCGTGGCCGTGTACTCGGAGGCCGACCGCGGCTCGCTGCACGTGCGGCGGGCCGACGAGGCGCGGCTGATCGGGCCGGGAGCGCCGGCCGAGAGCTATCTCAGCAGCGAGCGCATCATCGCCGCGGCGCTCGCGAGCGGCGCGGAGGCGATTCACCCCGGCTATGGCTTCCTGGCCGAGAACGCGGCCTTCGCGCGCGCCTGCGAGGCCGCCGGCCTGACCTGGATCGGCCCGCCGCCGAGCGCGATCGAGGCGATGGGCTCCAAGATCGGCGCGCGGCAGCGCATGGCCGCCGCGGGCGTGCCGATCGTGCCGGGGACGACCGACGAGATCAGCGACGAGGCCGCGGTCGTCGAGCTCGGCGACCGCTACGGCTGGCCGCTCGCGATCAAGGCCTCGGCCGGGGGCGGGGGACGCGGCATGGAGGTCGTCGCCTCGGCGGCCGACGCCGGCCGCGCGCTCGCGACCGCGCGGCGCCAGGGCGAGGCCTACTTCGCCGACGCGACGGTCTACGTCGAGAAGTACGTCGAGGATCCGCGCCACGTCGAGATCCAGGTGCTGGCCGACGCGCACGGCGCGACGATCCACCTCGGCGAGCGCGACTGCACGCTCCAGCGGCGCCACCAGAAGGTGCTCGAGGAGTCGCCCTCGCCGGCCGTCTCGCCCGAGCTGCGCGCGCGCATGGGGGCCATGGCCGTCGAGGCCGCGCGCGCCGTCGGCTACGTCGGCGCGGGCACCGTCGAGTGCCTGCTCGACCGCCACGGCGAGTTCTTCTTCCTCGAGATGAACACGCGCATCCAGGTCGAGCACCCCGTCACCGAGCTCGTCACGGGCTTCGACCTCGTGCGCGCGCAGATCGAGATCGCCGGCGGCGCGCGGCTGCCGCTCGCGCAGGAGGACGTCGTCCTGCGCGGCCACGCGTTCGAGTGCCGCATCAACGCCGAGGACGCGGGCGCCGGCTTCCGGCCCGCGCCGGGCCGCGTCGTGCGCTACGCCGAGCCGGCCGGCCCCGGCGTGCGCGTCGACTCCGGCATCGAGCAGAGGGACGAGGTCGTCGGCCTCTACGACCCGCTGATCGCGAAGCTGTGCGTCTGGGACAGCGATCGCGAGCGCGCGCGGCTGCGCATGCTGCGCGCGCTCGACGAGCTCGTGGTCGAGGGCGTCCCGACGCTCGTGCCGCTGCACCGCATGATCCTGCAGCACCCGGCCTTCATCGCCGGCGAGACGTGCGCGGGCCTGATCGAGGGCGAGCTCGCAGACGCGCTCACGCCCGCCGAGCCGGCGGAGCCCGCGCTGCCCCCGGCGCAGCTGCGGCGCTACGCGGTCGAGGTCGACGGCGCACGCTACGACGTCGCGGTCGCGCTGCCGGTCGACGAGCTGCTCGCAGCTGAGCGCCGTCGTCGCGCGGAGCGGCGCGCCCGCGGCGGCCTCGGCGGGCCAGGCGGCGAGCACGTCGCGAGCCCGATGCAGGGCACGGTGCTGCGCGTCGAGGTCGCCGAGGGCGATGCCGTCGCGGCCGGAGCCGTGCTCGTGATCGTCGAGGCGATGAAGATGGAGAACGAGATCCGCGCGCACGTCGCGGGCGTCGTGCGCGATCTGGGGGTGGCCGTCGGCGACTCCGTGCGCAGCGGCCAGCCGCTGCTGCGCGTCAGCGCGCCGTGAGCGCCCCCGTGCTGCGCACGGAGCGGCTGCTGCTGCGCGAGTGGCGGCCCGAGGACCGCGAGCCGTTCGCCGCGCTCAACGCGGATCCGCGCGTGATGGAGTTCATGCCGGCGCTGCTGCCACGCGCGCAGAGCGATGCCCTGGCGCGCCGCTCGGAGGCGCATTTCGCGACCCATGGCTTCGGGCCGTGGGCGGTCGAGGTGCCCGGGGTGGCGCCGTTCATCGGCTTCGTGGGCCTCGTCGTGCCCGCGTTCGAGGCCCACTTCACGCCGGCGATCGAGGTCGGCTGGCGGCTCGCGGCCGGGCACTGGGGGAAGGGCTACGCGACCGAGGCCGCGCTCGCGAGCGCGCGCCACGCCTTCGAGACGGCCGGGGCGGACGAGCTCGTCTCGTTCACGACGCCGCAGAATGCGCGCTCCCGGGCGGTCATGCAGCGCATCGGCATGACGCACGATCCGTCCGACGACTTCGACCACCCGCGGCTCGCCGTCGGACATCCGTTCCGCCGTCACGTGCTCTACCGCGTGACCGCAAATCGGCTGCACCCCTCGCGTTTCGCCCCTCGATCGGGGTAGGCTGGTCGGGTGAAGCGCACAGCGCGTGCCCTGTTCGTCGTGCTCGGTGCGCTCCCGGCGCTCTCCGCCGTGCCCGCGCAGGCGGCACCGGCCCGCGCCGAGGTGGTCGTGGAGCTGACGGGCGCCTCGGTCGTGCAGCGCACGCCGCTCGCGCAACTGCGCGACGCCCAGGGGCACGTCGACCTGCGGCGCATGGGGCCGCGGCTCGCGCTCGCCGCGCTCGCACGCGAGCAGCGCGCGGCCGCCGCGCGCCTGCGCCTCGCCGCACCCGGCCTGCTCGTGCGCGGGCATCTCACGACGGTGCTCGACGGCCTCGACGTGACGCTGCCGCGCGGCGAGCTGCCGCGCCTCTCGCTCGTGCCGGGCGTGGCGCGCGTGTGGCCCGCCGTGACGTACCGCTCGCAGGCCCTGGAGCGGACGGGGACGACGCTCGACGCGCTCGACACGCAGACCGACCGCGTGCCGACCGTCGTCGGCGCGCCGGCGATCTGGAGCGGTCTCGACGGCGGCGTCGCGGCCTCCGGCGACGGCGTCCGCATCGCCGTCATCGACGACGGCATCGACATGACGCGGCCGTCCTTCGCGGGCACCGGCTACAGCTATCCGCCCGGCTTCCCGAAGGGCCTCAAGCACTCGACGAACGGCAAGATCATCGTCGCGCGCGCCTTCGCGCCGCCGCACGGTCCGGCGCGTACGCGCACGGCGTTCGACCCCGACGGCTCCGAGCACGGCACGCACGTCGCAGGCATCGCGGCCGGGCTCTCGGGCATCACCGGCACGTCGCTCGGCGTCACGATCAACGGCCTCTCGGGCGTCGCGCCGCACGCCTACCTCGGCTCCTACCGCGTGCTCACGACGCCGACGCCGTCGTTCGGCCTCGACGGCAACGGGCCCGAGATCGCGCGCGCCATCGACAAGGCCGTCGCCGACGGCATGGACGTGCTCAACCTCTCGCTCGGCGAGCCCGAGGTCGAGTCCTCGCACGACCTCGTCGCGCGCGCCATCCACGGCGCCGCCAAGGCGGGCGTCGTGACCGTCGTCGCGGCCGGCAACAGCGGCGACGACCTCGGCGGCGGGTCGGTCTCCTCACCCGGCTCCGCGCCCGACGCGATCACGGTCGCGGCCACGAGCGTCGGCGACTTCGTCGGCGTCAAGGTGGGCGTGCTCGGGCCGGGCACGGTGCCCGCCGACCTCGCCTCGTTCGGCGCGGCCACGGACGCGCCCGACCAGATCCCGGACGCCTGGAAGGCGGGCGTCCCGCTCGTCGTCAGCGCGAGCTGCGGCGGCGGCCGCGCCGGCGCGCTCGTGCTCGTCCAGCTCGGCGCGCTCTGCACCGTCGCGCGCGCCGACGCGGCGATCGCCCCGGGCTCACTCGGCATCGTCTACGCGCAGCGCGCCGCCGGCGACCCGACGGCCGTCGACGACAGCCAGCAGCGCTCGCTCACCGTCTCCGACCTCGTCGGAGCGCGGCTCGCGCAGCAGGCGGCGGCCGTCGCCGGCGAGCTCACGGTCCTGATCGACGACGTCCCGGGCGAGCAGGTCTCGGCCAACTCGGGCCTGATCGCCTCGTTCTCGTCGCGCGGCCCCGCGCCGTACTCGCTCGCGCTCAAGCCCGACGTGGCCGCGCCCGGCGTCGACATCGTCTCGGCGATCCCGGGCGGCTACGGCACCTGGTCGGGCACGAGCATGGCGTCGCCGGCCGTCGCGGGCGCGGCGGCACTGCTGCACCAGCGGCATCCCACCTGGACGCCCGCGCAGATCAAGTCGGCGCTCGTGCTGACGGGGCGCCCGGTCTTCAACGACACCGCCCACAAGCATCCGACGAGCGTGCTCGCGGCCGGCGGCGGCATGATCGACGTGCAGGCCGCGGACGCGCCGGGCATCTTCGCCGCGCCCTCCGGGGTGTCGTTCGGGCTGCTGCGCCCGAACCACGGCGAGACGCGCGAGATCGAGCTCTCCGACGCGGGCGGCGGCGCCGGCACGTGGGCCGTCAGCGCCCCGGGGCTCGACGCGCCCGCGACGGTCGAGATCCCGGCCGGCGGTGGCGCGAAGCTCGCGCTCGCGCTCACCCCGCCGCCGCGCAGCTCGGTGGGCAACCGCTCGGGCAACGTCGTCCTGACGTCGGGCGCGCACACCGTGCACATCCGCTGGTGGGGCTACGTCGAGCGCCCCAAGCTCGCCAAGGTGCACTCGCGCTCGCTCCCCGTCGGCGTCTGGCACGGTGGCGACACGCGCGACGGCGCGGCCTCGGTCGACCACTACCGCTGGCCGTCCGGGCCCGCCGGCAGCGGCCTGCCGCGCAGCTACCCGGGCAAGGAGCAGCTGTGGTCGTTCACGGTCCCGGCCGGCGCGCGCAACGCGGGCGTCGAGGCCGAGGGCGCCGTCGTGCCGCAGATCCTGCTGGCGCGCGACGAGAACCGGCTCGCCGGCGAGCCGGCGCTGCCCTCGGTCGGCAACCCGTACCTCGAGACCTACGGCCGCTTCGAGCCCGTCAGCGGCCTGCTCGTGCCCGCTGCCGGTCGCTACTTCGTCGTCGTCGAGACGCGTCCCGGCCACAAGCCGGGCCCGTACAAGCTGCGCCTCTGGATCAACGATCGCACGCCGCCCATGATCAGCGCGGTCACGACGCACATCGCGAGCGGCGCGGACGCTCTGCGCTTCCACGTGGCCGACCCGGGCAGCGGCGTCAGCCCGTCCGACGTCGTCGTCAGCGTCGACGGCACGCAGGAGGGCGTCACGGTCTCGCCGGACGGCGACGTCAGCGTCAAGGCGAGCGGTCTGCGCAGCGGCCGGCACCGCCTCGTGATCACGGCGTCCGACCTCCAGGAGACGAAGAACTCCGAGAACGCATCGGCGCTCGCGCTGCCGAACACGCGCACGCTGCACGTGGCGTTCACCGTGGGCGCGACCGGCTAGCCTCCAGCGCAATGGATCTCGCGGAGTACCAGGGCAAGCAGCTGTTCGCGCGCTTCGGCATCCCCGTCTCGGATGGGCGCGTCGCGCTCACGCCGGACGAGGCCCGCGCGGCGGCCGCCGAGATCGGCGGCCCGGTCGTCGTCAAGGCCCAGGTGCTCGTCGGCGGGCGCGGCAAGGCGGGCGGCATCAAGCTCGCGAACACGCCCGACGAGGCGGCCGAGCGCGCAGCCGAGATCCTCGGGCTCGACATCCGCGGCCACGTCGTGCGCACGCTCTGGATCGAGAGCGCGTCCGACATCGAGCGCGAGTACTACTTCTCGATCACGTTCGACCGCGGCGCCAAGCGCCCGCTCTTCATGCTCACGACGAGCGGCGGGGTCGACATCGAGGAGGTCGCCGAGAGCGACCCGGATGCGATCGCGCGCCTGCACATCGACCCGCTCGCCGGCTGGCACCCCTGGATCGCGCGCGAGCTCTGCTTCCGCGCTGCGATCCCGGCGGACGAGCGCAAGCAGGTCATGGCGATCATCGAAGCGGCCTACCGGGCGTTCCGCGAGTGCGACGCCATGCTCGTCGAGATCAACCCGCTGATCGTGACGCCCGACGGCGTCGTGCGGGCGCTCGACTCCAAGTTCACGGTCGACGACAACGCGCTGCACCGGCACGCCGACATCGCCGCGATGCGCGACGTCGCGGCGGCCGACCCGCAGGAGCAGATGGCGCGCGAGAAGGGCCTGACGTACGTCAAGCTCGACGGCGAGGTCGGCATCCTCGGCAACGGCGCCGGCCTCGTGATGTCCACGCTCGACGTCGTCGCCCAGGCCGGCGGGCACGCCGCCAACTTCCTCGACGTCGGCGGCGGAGCGCAGGCCCAGGAGATCGTCGACGCGCTCGAGGTCATCACGTCGGACACGAAGGTGCGCGCGATCCTGTTCAACATCTTCGGCGGCATCACGCGCTGCGACGAGGTCGCGCAGGGCATTCTCGACGCGCTCGACGGCCGTGACATCGGGGTGCCGATCGTCGTGCGCCTGGACGGCACCTCCGACGAGGAGGGCCGCAAGCTGCTGGCCGATGCGAACCCGCCCGGCGTGTACGTCGAGCGCACCATGCTGGACGCCGCGCGGCGCGCGGTCGAGCTCGCCGGAGCGAGTGCCTGATGGCGATCCTCGTCACCTCCGAGACGCGCCTCGTCGTGCAGGGCATCACCGGGCGCGAGGGCTCGTTCCACGCGACGCGCAACCGCGACTACGGCACGGCCGTCGTGGCCGGCGTCACTCCCGGCAAGGGCGGCCAGGACGTCAACGGCATCCCCGTCTTCGACACCGTCGCGCAGGCGGTCGAGCAGGAGGGCGCCAACACGTCGATGGTGTTCGTGCCGCCGCCGTTCGCGGCCGACGCGATCTACGAGGCCGTCGACGCGGGCTGCGAGACGGTCATCTGCATCACCGAGGGCATCCCGGCGCACGACATGATGGACGTCTACGCCTACGTGCGCTCGCGCGGCGTGACGCTGCTCGGGCCCAACTGCCCGGGTGCGCTGTCGCCCGAGGTCGCCTCGGTCGGGATCATCCCGACGAAGGTCTTCAAGCGGGGGCCCGTCGGCCTCGTCTCGCGCTCCGGCACGCTGACCTACCAGATCGGCAACGAGCTGGCCCAGGCCGGCATCGGCAACTCGACGATCGTCGGCATCGGCGGCGACCCCATCGTGGGCTCCTCGTTCATCGACATCCTCGCGCGCTTCGAGCAGGACGAGCAGACCGAGCTGATCGTCATGGTGGGCGAGATCGGCGGCGCCGAGGAGGAGAAGGCGGCCGACTACATCGCCGACCACATGAGCAAGCCGGTCGTCGCCTACATCGCCGGCTTCACCGCGCCGCCGGGCAAGACGATGGGCCACGCGGGCGCCATCATCTCGGGCTCGTCGGGCACTGCGCAGGCCAAGAAGGAAGCGCTCGAGGCTCGCGGCATCCGCGTCGGCACCAATCCCACCGAGGCCGCCCAGATCGCCGCAGAGCGCGTGCGCTCGACGTGACCGGGCGCGCCCGGCGCGCCTGTACACAGGGAGTGCTGGCCGCGGCGCTGTGCGCCGCGCCGGCGGTGCTCGCAGCGCCCGCGCAGGCACGCGCGAGCGCGCCGAGCGTGCGTGTGATCGTGCGCCTCACGACGCCGCCGCTCGCGCTCGTCGCGCCGAGGCGGCGACAGCTGATGGGCGTCGGCAGCGCCGCGCGCATCGACGCCTCGTCGTTCGGCTCGCGTCTCTACCGCGCGCGCGTGCGCGCCGTGCAGGACGTCTTCGCGGCCCGGCTGCGCAGCGCCGTCCCGGCCGCCCGCGTCGAGCGGCGCTACGGCGTGGTGCTCGACGCGCTCGCGCTGCGGCTGCCGGTCTCCGCGCTCGCGCGCGTCTCCGCGCTGCCCGGCGTCGCCGACGTCTATCCCGTCGCGACCTACCACGCGACGGCCGACACCGTGCCGGGCCTCGTGGGCGCCGTCCCGCTCTGGGGCGTCGATCGCTCGGCCGCCGGCCAGGGCATCAAGGTGGGCGTGATCGACGACGGCATCGATGCCACCGCGCCGTTCCTCGCGCCTGCCGGGCTGCGCGCCCCGGCCGGCTTCCCGCTCGGGCAGCGGCGCTTCACGAGCGGCCGCGTGATCGTCGCCCGCAGCTTCGCCGGCGACGATGCGCCGGCGCCCGACCACCTCGCGTTCGACCCGAACGTCTCCGAGCACGGCACGCACGTCTCGGGCATCCTCGCCGGCGCCTACGGCACGGTCGCGCATCCGGGCATGGGCCTGCCCGTCGTGCACGGGCTCTCGGGCGTCGCCCCGGGCGCCTGGCTCGGCAACTACCGCGGCCTCGCGCGCGGCGTTCACGAGAGCGGCGCGATCGGCTCGACCGTCGAGCTCGCGG
>DASXXY010000218.1:0-2359 GCA_036502805.1 Gaiellales bacterium
TGACAGGGCCCGAGGCACGTGCCCGCAACACCGCGCAGGCAGCTGCCGTCGTCGACCGGGACGCGCGGCCGGCACGTGCGCAGGCGGTAGCCGTCGCGCAGCGCCTCGGCGGCCTCCGTCGCGAGCCGACGGGATGCGAACGGGCCCGCGTAGACGGCGCCGTCGTCGCGCACCGCCTCGCGCACGGCCAGTGCCGGCGCGTGGTCGGCGAGCGCCAGGCGCAGGTAGACGGCGCGGTCGGGCCGCGCGTCGCGCACGTTGCCGGGCGGCCGCCAGCGCCGGATCAGCTCGAGCTCGCTGAGCGCGGCCTCGAGCTCGGAGCCCGTGGGCGCGGTCTCGATGCGCTCGAGCGCCGCCAGCGCGCCCTCGATGCGCGGCGGCTGCCGGCGCGGGCCGAAGTACGTGCGCACGCGGGTACGCAGATCGCCCGCCTTGCCGACGTAGAGCGCCTGTCCCCTGCGATCGCGCATGACGTAGACGCCCGGCCCGGTCGGCAGGCCGGCTGCGAGGTGCCGCCGCGCCCGCGCGCGTCGCGGTGCCGCCATCGCCAGCGCCATGACGTCCTCGGCCGTCTCGGCGCCGCGCTCCTGCGCGAGCCCGATCAGGCCGAGCAGCACCTCTCCGGTTGCGAGCGCGTCGGGCAGCGCGCGATGGCACGGGCGCACGGTCACGTCGAAGCGCTCGGAGACGCTCGCGAGATCGAAGCGCGGGATGCGCCCGGCGAGCAGCCGCCGCGCGAGGCCGACGGTGTCGAGCACGCGCATGCCGATGCGCGTGCCGTCGAGGCGCATCAGCGCGCGATCGAGCATGCCGACGTCGAACGCGGCGTTGTGGGCGACGAAGATGCTGTCGCGCGAGAGCGCGAGCAGCTCTGCGACGGCCGGGCGCAGCGGCCCGGCGTCGCGCAGGTCGCGGTCGCGGATGCCCGTGATCTCGGTGATGCGCGGCGGCATCGGGATGCCCGGGTCGACGAGGCGCGACATCGTCGCGACCTGCTCGACGCCCTCGATGCGCACGGCGCCGATCTCGACGATGCGGGCACTGGCGCCGACGCCGGTCGTCTCGAGGTCGACGACCGTCCACGCCGCCTGCGCGAGCGGCGTCGCCGGCGGCGGCGCGAGGCCGACGAGGCCGACGCGCCCGTCCCGGTGCCGGACGAGCCGGGCGTCGTCGCCGACGACCTCCTCGAGCACGCGGCGGGCGAGCTCGCCGGGAACGCGCGGGAGCGCGAGCAGCGCGCCGGCGGCGCGCTCCGGAGCGAGCGGCTCGCCCGTCTCCTCGATCAGTGCCGCGAGCCGGTCAGCCGCCCCCAGCTCGAGCTGGAGCTGGTGCGGGCGGGACCCGCGTGGAGGTGGCGTCCGGCCTGCCATGCGAACACATGTTCGCAGGTCCGGCAGACGCGGACGCCACCTCCGGCAGCCTGCTAGCCCCGGACTGCGGCCTTGAGCGTCGAGCCGGCGGAGAACTTCGGCACGGTCGCCGCGGGGATCTGAACCTTCTGACCCGGGTTCCGCGGGTTCACGCCGGTGCGTGCCGAGCGCTTCGTGACGTGGAACTTGCCGAAGCCGGTGAAGGCGACGTCGCCACCACCCTTCAGCGTGTCGCTGATCGTCCCGAGCACGGCGTCGACCGCTGCCCCGGCGTCCTTCTTGGACAGCCCGGTGCGATTCGCCACCTCGTCGATGAACTCACCCTTGGTCATGTGGAATGCCTCCTCGGATAGGGACCGAGGGTCAACCTAGCAAAGGCATCGGACGGGAAACCGCATGACCATGCGGTTTCCCGTCTATCGGGTCAGCAGGCATACCTCTCGGGCGCGCACGCCGCGACCCGGAGCGACCGTGCGCGGACACCGGCCGCCATGGCCGTAGGCATCCCAGATTCCGCCGTTTGCAGCGGATTCGCGCGGTCAGGCGACCGGCATGCCGAGATCGGCACGGCGGAAGAGCGGCTCGAGACGGACGCCGAGCGCGCTCAGGGCCTCGTTCCCGCCCTCCTCGCGGTCGAGCACGCAGAGCGCGTGCTCGACGACGAGGCCGGCGGCCCGCAGGGCCTCGATCGCGGCGATCAGCGCACCGCCGGTCGTGACGACGTCCTCGATCACGAGCACGCGCTCGCCGGGCTCGCTGACGCCCTCGATCAGCCCGTCGGTGCCGTAGCCCTTCGAGGCCTTGCGCACGATCAGGAACGGGATGCCGCACGCGAGCGCCGCCGCGGCCGCCAGCGGCACGGCCCCGAGCTCGGGGCCCGCCAGCCGGTCCGGGCGCGCGGCCGCGGCGAGCGCGAGCTCGCCGAGCGCCGCGCCGATCGGGCCGAGCAGGGCGGGATCGGTCTCGAAGCGGTACTTGTCGAGGTAGAC
>DASXXY010000219.1:0-3050 GCA_036502805.1 Gaiellales bacterium
ATGGGCAGCCTGCTCGCCGCGCTGCGCCGCCGCTCGCGCGCCGCGACTCCGGCGGCACAGATCGCGGAGGGCACGGTCGGCCTGCTCGCCGTCGTCGGCGCCTCCGCGCTCGCCGCCGTCGCGGCCCGGCGCGCGCTGCGCCGCCTGCCGCGCGGCGCCGCGACGGCCGGTGAGGCCGCAACGCTCTCGACGCTGCTCGCGCTGCGCGGGCTGCGCGAGGCGGTCGACGGCGTCCGCGCCGCGCTCGACGCAGGCGATCTGAGCGCGGCCCGCGACGGCGCCGCGCGCAACCTCGTCAGTCGCGACACGACCGAGCTCGGCGCGGAGGAGCTGTCGGGTGCCGCCATCCAGTCGCTCGCCGAGAACCTCAGCGACTCCGTCGTCGCGCCGCTCCTGGCCTACGTCGCCGGTGGCCTGCCGGCGGCCGCGGCCTATCGCGCGCTCAACACGGCGGACGCGATGTGGGGCTACCGCACGCCCGACCTGCTCCATCGCGGGAGGGCAGCCGCACGCGCCGACGACGTCGCCAACCTGATCCCCGCGCGCCTGACGGCGCTCTACATCGCCGCGCGCTCGCCGCACCCGCGCGAGGCAGTGCGGATCGCCCTGCGCGACCACGGGCTCGCGCCGTCGCCGAACGGCGGCTGGCCCATGGCCGCGATGGCGGGCGGGCTCGGCGTCCGGCTCGCCAAGCGCGGCTCGTACGACTTCAACGCCGAGGCGCCGCTGCCGGGCGCGGGCGACATCCGCAGCGCGCTGGAGGTCGTCGGTGGGTAGGGCGCTGATGGTGCAGGGCTGCACGTCGCACGCCGGCAAGTCGTACCTGACGGCCGCGCTCTGCCGGCTGCTCGCCGACGAGGGCCTGCGCGTCGCCCCGTTCAAGGCCCAGAACATGAGCAACAACGCCGGCGTGACGGCCGACGGCCGCGAGCTCGGCCGCGCGCAGATCGTGCAGGCCGCGGCGGCGCGCGTCGCGCCCGAGGCGCGCATGAACCCCGTGCTCGTGAAGCCCGAGGCCGACACGCGCTCGCAGGTCGTCGTGCTCGGCGAGGTGGATCACGAGCTCTCGCGCGTGCCCTGGATGGAGCGCAAGCAGCAGCTCTGGCCCGTCGTGCGCGAGTCGCTGCACGGCCTGCTCGCCGACCACGACGTCGTCGTCATCGAGGGCGCCGGCAGCCCCGCCGAGATCAACCTGCGGAGCGGGGACATCGTCAACATGGCCGTCGCGCTCGAGGTCTCCGCGCCCGTGCTGCTGTGCTGCGACATCGACCGCGGCGGCGCGTTCGCGCACCTGCTCGGGACGTGGCACTGCCTCGCGCAGGATGAGCGCGACCTGCTCGCGGGCTTCCTGCTCAACCGCTTCCGCGGCGACCAGTCGCTGCTCGCGCCCGGCCCGGCATGGCTCGAGGAGCGCACCGGCGTGCCGACGCTCGGCGTCATCCCGTGGCTCGACGTGCCGCTGCCGGAGGAGGACGGCGTCGCGCTGCAGGGCGGGCGCTCCGGCGCGGGCGGCGTCGCCGTCGTCGCGCTCCCGCGGATCGCGAACCTCGACGAGTTCGCGCCGCTCGGCGAGCACGCGCGCTTCGTGCGCACGCCCGCCGAGCTGGACGGCGCCGCCGCCATCGTCATCCCGGGCACCAAGGCGACGCTCGCCGACCTCGACTGGCTGCGCTCGACGGGCCTTGCGGGCGGCATCGCACGCGCGGCCGCGGCAGGGCTGCCCGTGCTCGGCATCTGCGGCGGCCTGCAGATGCTCGGCCGCGCGGTTCGCGATCCGCTCGGCATCGAGGGCGGCGGCGAGGCGCCGGGCCTCGGCCTGCTCGACCTCGTGACGGAGCTGCAGCCCGGCAAGACGACGCGGCTCGTGCGCGTGCGCGACAGCGAGACCGGCGCCGAGCTGGACGGCTACGAGATCCACCACGGCGCCACGACCGCAGGCCCCGACACGGCCGTCGTGCTGACGGGGCCGGACGGGCCCGTCGGCTGGCGAGCCGGGAACGTGCGCGCGAGCTACGTGCACGGGCTGCTGGAGCACGCCGGGTACCGCGACGCGCTGCTGGGGCGCGCGGGCATCGCGGCGGGAGCGACGCCGGAGAGCCTCGACGCGCGGCTGTCGGCGATCGCCTCGCACGTGCGGGAGGCGCTGGACTGGCCTCGCGTGCGGGCGCTCGTTGCCTAGGCGCGACCCGTTCACGATAGGGGTCAGACCCCTATCGCGCACGCCTCGAAGCGTGGCCAATCCCGAGACTGATCGGTGCACGATAGGGGTCTGACCCCTATCGCGCACGCGCGAACGCCGGCACGGCCATCCCTGCGGCGCTGACCCGCAGGGCGTGGCGGACGTGGCCGACGCGGCCGCTACGCGACGGCCTCGTACTGGTCCTTCACGCGCATCTGCCACTCGGGCTCGTCGCGCCCGAGGGGCGTTCGGTCGAGCCACTGGTAGAGGCACCACATCGCGTCGAGGCCGCGCGCGTAGGCCGAGTAGGTGTGGTACACGACGCCGTCCTCGAGGATGAACGTGCTCATGCCCGGCCGGTCCTGCACCGGGCCCTCGGCGGGCGAGCCGGGGCGATCCCAGACGTCGTGGATGTTGTAGCGCACGTCGTCGTTCGCGACCATCTCGTCGCTGAAGGCGACGCCGAAGTCGAAGTTGAAGTCGCTGCCGAGCGACGAGGCGAACGGCAGGCTCCAGCCCATGCGCTCGCGGTAGGCGAGCAGCTCGTCGAGCGGATGGCGCGAGACGGCGGTGAACGCGATGTCGTGGCTCTCGAGGTGCACGACGATGCCGTCGGTCGCATCCATCAGCGACGAGCAGCCGCGGCAGTCGGCGCGCATGAAGTGGTAGACGACGAGCTGCGAGCGCCCGTCGAAGAGTCCGGCCAGCGTGCGCTCGCCCGCCGGCGTCGCGAAGCGGTAGTCCTTGTCGATGCGCACCCACGGCAGCTCGCGCCGCCTGCGCGCGAGCTCGTCGCCGCGCCGCGTCAGCTCCTTCTCGTCGGCGAGCAGCTCGCGCCGCGCCTCCAGCCACTGCTCGCGCGTCCCGCTGC
>DASXXY010000220.1:0-5443 GCA_036502805.1 Gaiellales bacterium
GATCAGGCCGGTGGCATGGCGGGCGGCGTGCGCGTCGTCGTGCACGCGCTGGACGACGGCGGCGACGCGACGGCGACCGATCCCGAACGCTGCGCCGCGAACGCCCACCGCGCGGTCGCCGACAGCTCGACGCTCGCCGTCGTCGGAACGTACGAGCTGGCGTGCAGCGAGCGGGCGCTCGCGATCCTGCGGCCCGCCGGCGTCTGGCTCGTCTCGCCCGTCAACGCCGCCGACGGGCTGCCCGGTGCGCTGCGGCTCGCACCCACGCTCGGCGACCAGGGGACGGCCGCCGCGCAGCTCGCGCACGCGCTCGGCGCGACGCGCGTCGCGCTCGTGAGCACCCCGGGCGGCGCCGCGACGCCGTTCGCGACGACCTTCGCGAGCGCCGCGCCCGCGCTCGGCTCCGGCCCCGTGGCGCAGCTCGACGCCGCGGCGACGACGACCGACGACCTCGTGACCGAGATCCAGGCGGCGCAGGTGCAGCTGGTCGCGCTCGCGGGCTCGCCCGGCACGTGGTCGACTGCGCTCCTGCGCGCGCTCGCGCTGCTGCCCGAGGCGGCGCGCCCGGCGCTCGTCGCGCCACAGTCGTTCGACACGCTCGCGTTCCTCGACGAGGCCGGGACGGCGGCCGAGGGCCTGCGCGTGATCTCGCGGCTCGTGCCGGCCGAGCAGCTCGGCGACAGCGCGCGCAGCTTCGCCGGCGCCTACGCGGACCTGCACGGCGAGCCGCCGCCGATCGCGGCGTACGCGGCCGATGCCGCGCAGACCGTGCTCGCCGCCGCGGCCACGTCGGGACTCACGCGCGCGGCGATGTCGACGGCGCTCGCCGGGCTGCCCGCGCACGACGCGCTGCTCGGCCGCTGGGCCGGCACGCCGGACGGCGGCATCACGCCGCGGCGCCTCGCGGTGATGGTCGTCGACAAGGGCGCGTTCCGCGTCGAGCGCGTCGTGTCAGTGTCCGAGCCACAGGAGGCATTGCCAGCGTCCGGTGACGTGAAGTAGACTCGTCTCGGGCGTGCGGCGAAGTCGGCGTGCGCCAGGTCCCGCTGCGGGGACGTGTAGGCGGGACGGCTAACGTGAGTGACGCCGTCCCGTTCCCACCCGCAAGGAGGATCCCGAAGTGGACAAGCGCGAGCTGATCGAGCGCTGTCGCGAGCACGACGTGAAGTTCGTGCGCCTGCAGTTCACCGAGCTGTATGGCCAGCTGAAGAACATCTCGATCCCCGCCACGGAGCTCGAGAAGGCTCTCGACAACGAGTTGATGTTCGACGGCTCCTCGATCCGCGGGTTCAAGCGCATCGAGAAGTCCGACATGTACTTCCATCCCGACCCCTCGACCTTCCAGGTGCTGCCTTGGGGCGAGCGCGAGTCGGGCCGCACGGCGCGCATCATCTGCGACGTCGCGGATCCGGACGGCACGCCGTTCGCGGGCGACCCCCGCGTGCAGCTGAAGAAGGTGCTGGCGGAGGCCAAGGCCGAGGGCTACGAGATGTCGGTCGGGCCCGAGGCCGAGTTCTTCCTCTTCAAGCGCGGCGAGGAGAACCGCCCGACGCTCGACCCGCACGACCACGCGTCCTACTTCGACGTCTATCCGGACGATCTCGCGGAGGACACGCGGCGCGACATCGAGGACGAGCTGACGAACCTCGGCTTCCACCTCGAGGCCTCGCATCACGAGGTCGCGATTGGCCAGCACGAGATCGACTTCCGCCACGCCGACGCGCTCACGACGGCCGACAACCTGGTCACGTTCCGCTGGGTCGTCAAGCACGCCGCGGCGCGCAACGGGATCCACGCGACGTTCATGCCGAAGCCGCTCTACGGCGAGAACGGCTCGGGCATGCACATCAACCAGTCGCTCTCGCGCGGCGGCCAGAACGCGTTCTTCGACCCGAGCGACGAGCTCCAGCTCTCGACCACGGCCTACGGCTACATCGCGGGCCTGCTGGATCACCTGCCGGCGCTGACCGCGATCTGCAACCCGACGGTCAATTCCTACAAGCGGCTGATCCCGGGCTACGAGGCGCCGGTCTACATCGCCTGGTCGCCGGGCAACCGCTCGGCCGCGATCCGCATCCCGGCCAAGCGCGGCCACTCGACGCGCGTCGAGCTGCGCACGCCGGACCCGACCGCGAACCCGTACCTCGCGTTCGCCTGCCTCCTGCAGGCCGGCCTCGACGGCGTCCGCAAGGCGGCCAAGCCGCCGGCGTCGGTGGACGTCAACATCTACCACCTCTCCGACGAGGAGTCGGCGGACCTCGGCATCAAGGGCCTGCCGCACAACCTCGAGGACGCGCTCACCGCGCTCGAGGCCGATCCCGTGCTCAAGTCGGCACTCGGCGACCACATCTTCGACGCCTTCATCTCGGAGAAGCGCAAGGAGTGGAGCGACTACCGCGAGCAGGTGCACGACTGGGAGTTCAAGCAGTACCTCGACCGCTACTAGGAACGGCCCGAGGGGGCCGGGCAGCAGCCCGGCCCCCTCGGGGGCGTCAGGCGCGCGTGCGGGTCGTGAAGAGGTCGGTCACGTAGGGCATCGCGACGTCGTCGCGCCCGGCGGTGTCCGGATCGGTGTCGAGCAGGTGCTCGATGCGCGCGAGCAGCTCCGCGCGCGGGCCGTCGTCCATCGCCGCGACGAAGCTCATCGAGGCCACGCGCGCCACCACGACGTCGCGCCCGGCGGCTCCGCGGTGCGGCCACGTGCGCAGCGCGAGCGGGGCGAACGCGGGGTTGCCGTCGAAGCCGCGGCGCCACGTGCCGTGCTTGTAGCGCGGCGCGTCGCCGGCCACGGGGTCGAGGATCGCCGAGAGGCCGCGCATCCAGCCGACGCGCTCGTCGCGGCGGTTCCAGACGAGCGCCACGGCGCCGCCCGGCCGCAGCACCCGGGCGACCTCGGCCGTCGCGGCCTCCGGATCGAACCAGTGGTAGGCCTGGGCGGCGATCACGGCGTCCACGCTCGCAGCGGGGAGCGGGATCGCCTCGGCGACGCCCGCGAGCGGCTCCGCGCCGGGGGCGGCCTCGGCGAGCACGGCCCGCATCTCGTCCACGGGCTCGAGCGCGATCACGCGCGCGCCGCTGCCCGTCAGCGAGCGCGTCAGCTTGCCCGTGCCCGCACCGAGCTCGAGCAGCGTCCGCCCGGGCGCGGCAGCCGTCTCGGCGAGGATCGCCGCGACCGCACCTGCCGGGAACGTCGCGCGCCCGTGCTCGTAGGCGCGCGCCCCGCGCGCGAAGCCGAGCGCCGCCTTGGGGTGCACGTGCCCGCTCACGCGAGGCGCAGCGGCACCGGCAGGCCCGGCGCGAGCAACATGGCGCGGAAGCCGATCGGCACGGCGATCGCGCGCTCGTCGGGCCGCAGGCGCAGCGGCCGGCGGGCCTCGACCTCGTAGCGCCACGCGATCGCGCGCGCCTCGACGGCGGGCGGCAGGCCGTCCGGCAGCGCGAACGCGAACGGCGCCCAGTGGGCGTCCGAGAGGCCGTCCACGACGATCTCCTCCGACCACAGCGTGTGGTCGTGCCAGCGCGGCATGCGCATCGAGTTCTTGGCCGACACGAGCGGCACGCGCGGCGGCGCCTCGCGCCAGACCTCGATGCAGCGGGCGCGCACGACGATCGGCCCCGCGGCGAGCTCGCGGTCGCGGTGCACGCGACCGGCGATCGCGCCGCCGCCGTGCAGCTCCGCCGTCGTGAACTCGACGTGGAAGCGGCGCGCCTCGTAATCGCAGACGTAGCGCATCGCGAGCGCGCTGCGCTCGGCCTCCGTCAGGACGGGCATGCGATCTCCAGCGTGCGGCGCGCGTCGGAGCGCTGCGGGTACTCGCTCGTGCGCGCACGGACGCGCCAGACGAGCGAGCAGCGCCGTCCTGCGACGCTCGGCGGCGCGTCCTCCGGGACCGTCAGCGCGAAGGCCCCGTCGGCGAGCGGCGTCGCGCTCGCGGCCGTGAACTCGAGCGTGGCCGTCGGCGACGCCTCGACGCGCACGAGATCGACGGCCCACACGGCCCGCCGCGACGTCACGCGTCCCCGGATCACGTCCGCGGGCTGGAAGCGCGCTCTCTCGAGCACGAGCCCGACCTCGCCGCGGCCCTCGTCGTCCATCGCCGCAGTATCTCCGCTGCCCCGCAGTTTCACCAGGAACTCCGATCCCGCTCGGCCGACCGGCACGTGCTCGGTGTTCGCCCGCCGGGGCCGACCGGATCACTGCGCGCTCGCCAACCGGCACACCCCCGTCACCTCTCGGCACGGACACGCGCGCGACCAGCCTGCGAGGTTCCGGTCATGCCGCACCCCGCTGCGCTCCCCGAGGGTTACAGGCGTCAGCCGCGTCGCCGCCCACCCTCGACCCAGCCGGAATCCAGTTCTGACACGATGTCGAGGTGGTAGCCAAGCCGATGGATCTCGATCTCAGCGACGGGCCCGCGCGTGCCTCGCGGCTCTTCCTGATCGACGGCAACTCGCTCGCCTACCGGGCCTACTACGCGCTCCCCGAGGAGCTCGCGACGACGGACGGCTTCCCGACCAACGCCCTGCTCGGGTTCGCCAACATGCTCATGCGGCTGCTCACCGACTACCACCCCGAGGGCGTCGTCGTGGCCTGGGACACGCGGCCCGTGCACCGGCTCGAGCGCTTCCCCGGCTACAAGGCCTCGCGCAAGCCGACGCCGACGCTGCTCAAGCAGCAGCAGCCCTTCCTGCGCCCGCTCGTCGAGGCGTTCGGCTACCGCAACGTCGAGCTCGAGGGCTACGAGGCCGACGACGTCATCGGCACGCTCAGCCTGCGCGCCGACGAGCAGGGCATCGCGACCTGCGTCATCTCGCACGACCGCGACGCGTTCCAGCTCGTGAGCGAGCACGTCTGCGTGCTGCTCTCGCCGCGCGGCGTGACCGACGTCCACGTCTACACGCCCGAGCGCGTCGAGGCTCGCTACGGCATCCCCGCGACGCTCGTGCCCGACTTCATCGGCCTCAAGGGCGACACGTCGGACGACATCCCCGGCGTGCCCGGCATCGGCGACAAGACGGCCTCCGACCTGCTCGCGCGCTTCGGCTCGCTCGAGGCCATCTATGCGAACGTCGACTCCGTGCCCGGCGAGAAGCGCCGCCAGACGCTGATCGAGCACCGCGAGGAGGCCGAGCGCTCGAAGGCGCTCGCGACGATCGAGCGCGACCTGCCGCTCGATGTCGACCTCGCGAAGGCGCTCGCCGACCCGCCCGACCGAGCGACGATGGGCGAGCTCTTCCGGCGCTTCGAGTTCCGCGGCCTGCTGCGCCGCATCGACGAGCTCGAAGCGGCGGTTCCCGGCGCCGTGATCGAGCGCGAGGAGCACGCCGTCGGCGCCGAGCGCGGCGGCGCCGAGGCGCTCGCCGCCCTGCTCGCGGGTGACGGCCCGATCGGCCTCGCCGGCGACGGCGCCGGGCTGCTCGGAGTGGCGCGCGGCGAGCAGGC
>DASXXY010000221.1:0-11447 GCA_036502805.1 Gaiellales bacterium
GTGCTGCCAGCCGCAGCGCCCTGACCCGCAGGAGGACGCGTGGTGGCCCGGCCGAGCGCACGAGGCGCGCCCGTTCCGCTTCGGCGATCAGCTCTTGGATGCGGGCCTCGGCGAGGCGCGCTCTGATGTCGGTATCCGCAAACACGATGTCAGTGTTACTGGATATCGTGATATAGTCAAACGACTATGCCATTTGATGCCCCGCTCGCACTCCCGCACACCGCCCGCGTCAAGCCGTCGGCCGCGATCGAGCTGTCCTGGCTGATGCTGTCCTGCAAGGACAAGGTGGCGCACCGCATCCCGCCCGAGCTCGAGGCCGAGTCCGACGCGTTCTGGGGCGATGGCGAGCGCTCGCTCACGGAGCTGCTCGTGATCGCCCAGCAGGTCGACTGCCTCACGGGCTGGGACATCGAGCCGCTGTTCTCGCTGGCGGGCGCGACGCTCGACCCCGATGCCGAGATGGACCTCTCGACGGAGCCCCTGCGCGAGCGCCGGCTCGTGCACGACCGCATCCGCCGTCTCGCCGGCGATGCGCAGCTGCGGGCGGCCTACTCGGATCTGCTGCGACGGATCTGGGACGAGGCGTCGCCCGTGATCTACGACCTCGGCCGCCCGACGGTCGAGCGCGCCGTCCTGCGCGCCTGCGCATCCATGGAGCACGGCCAGTCGCCGCTCGAGGTGGTCGGCGGCAATCACATCGCGCGGCGCGAGAAGTTCGCGGCGCTGACCGAGAACGCGCTGCGCGACGGGACGCTGCTGCTGTCTCCCTGCTACATCGCGGGCGGGCACGGCCACATCGTCGCGCTGCCGGGATTCCTCTCGGTCGCGATCGGCACCGGCGTGACGACCGACATGGCGCGCAGCCGCGCGGTCGCCGAGCGCGTGGCGCGCGGGCTCAAGCTGCTCAGCGATCCGACGCGCCTGCTGATCCTGACCGAGCTCGATCGCGAGGCGGCGACGGTCGGCGAGATCGCCCAGCGCGTCGGGGTTGCCCAGCCGACGGCCTCCGTGCACGTGCGCCAGCTGCGCGAGGCGGGCCTGCTGACGGCGACGCGCGACGGCGCGAGCTCGAGCTACGCCGTCGAGCGCGCGCGCGTGCGCGAGGTGCTGGAGGGTGCCCATGACGCCCTGCTCGGCGAGCCCAGCGCCGTCACGAGCTGAGCCCCCGGCCCTGCCGCGCGCGGGAGAACGGGGTCTGACCCGGGAGTCGCGGGTCTGACCCCGGGTTCCCGGATCCGAGCGGGAGTCGAGGGTCTGACCCCGGGCTCCCGCAGCCGACCGCGCGCCGCGCCGGCCTCAGCCCCACGGGAAGCTCACGAGCTTGCCCACCGTGAGCGCGCGCATCGACTCCCGCACGCCCTCCTTGACGCCGAGGCCCGAGTCGCCGATGCCGCCGAACGGCGTCAGCTCGGTGCGGTAGCCCGGCACCTCGTCGATGTTGACGGTGCCGCAGCGGAGCTCGCGCGCGCAGCGCAGCGCGAGCTCGAGCTCGCCCGTCACGACGCCGGCCGAGAGGCCGTAGGGCGTCGCGTTCGCGAGCGCGATCGCCTCGCCGGCATCGCGCACGCGCAGGATCGGCGCCACGGGGCCGAACGTCTCCTCGGCGACCACGGTCATCTCCGGCCGCACGTGGTCGAGCACGCACGGCTCGATCAGCGCGCCGAGCCGGCCGCCGCCCGCAAGCACGCGCGCACCCGAGCCGACGGCATGGCGCACGCGCTGCTCGACCGTCACGGCGGCGGCCTCGTCGATCAGCGTGCCGACGTCGGTGCGCTCGTCGAACGGATCGCCGGCGACGAGCCGCGCCGTGCCCGCGGCGATCGCCTCGGCGAGCGCGTCGGCGAGCGAGTCGAGCACGATGATGCGCTTGACGGCCGTGCAGCGCTGCCCCGAGTTCGCGAACGCCCCCGACACGGCCAGCTCGGCGGCGCGATCCATGCGAGCGCCGTCGAGCACGAGCAGCGGATCGTTGCCGCCGAGCTCGAGGACGGCCCGGCGGTAGCCGAGGTTGGCCGCGATGTCCTTGCCGACACGCACGCTGCCGGTGAACAGCACGACGTCGACGGCCGGGTGCTCGAGCATCGCAGCGCCGATCTCGCGCGGGTCGCCCGTGACCATCTGCACCGCCTCGTGGGGCAGCCCGCACTCGGCCAGGACGTCGAGCAGCCAGAGCGCCGCGAGCGGCGTGCGCTCGGACGGCTTGAGCACCATCGGCGTGCCCGCGGCGATCGCCGGCGCGACCTTGTGCGCGACCTGGTTGAGCGGGTGGTTGAACGGCGTGATGGCGGCGGCTGCGCGCACGGGCTCGCGATGGGTGATCGCGCGGCGCGCGCGGCCGAGGCCCGAGACGTCGCAGGCGAACGCCTCGCCGTCGTCGCGCAGCGCCTCCATCGCGGCGAAGCGGAAGACGTCGCGCGCCCGCTGCACCTCGTGGCGCGTGTCGCGGAGTGAGAGCCCGGACTCGGACGTGATCAGCGCGGCCACGCGCTCGCCGTCGTCGCCGATGCGCTCCGCCACGGCGAACAGCAGCGTCGAGCGGGCATGGCGGTCGAGCTCGTTGCGGTAGGCCGCCGCGGCGTCGAGCGCCGCGTCCACCTCGCCGCGCGTGCTCATCGGCACGTCGCCGACGAGGCGCCCGCTGTAGGGGTCGAGGACTGCGAGCCGCTGCTGGATCACGCGTTCAGCAGCAGGTCGTGGACGTCGGCGTTCGTGCGCCCGCGCGCGCTGCGGCGCAGCGGCACGGAGAGCAGCAGCGGCACCGCCTGCTCGTGACGGCCGCCGTGCGAGCGCAGGCGGCCGACGAGCGCCGAGAGGTCGTGCTCGCCGTCGCGCCGGCCGAGCACGGTCGAGCGGTCGCCGAGCACGACGAGGTCGCCGATGCGGTCGGCCGGCAGCGCGAGCAGACGCGCGGCCTGCTCGCGCTCGAGCACGTCCTCGACGCCCGGCAGCTCGCTCAGCAGCTCGCGCGCCCGCTCGCGCTCGGGCGCCGGTGCGTAGACCCAGGCGCACGATCCGAGCGCGGCGTGGTGCACGACGTGCGGATCGGTGATCGGCAGCACGACGTGGGCTCCGCGCACCGCGCCGTCGAGCTCGTCGGCGAGGTAGCGCACGTTGGGCGCGCCGTCGCGGTCGGCCTTGTCGTTCATGCCGTGATCGGCGACGAGCGCGACGTCGAAGCCGGCCTCGAGATACGCGCCGACGAGCTGGTCGAGGTAGACGAGGTAGGCGTCGCTGATCGCCGAGCCGGGCGCGTGCGAGTGCTGCACGTAGTCGGTCAGCGAGACGTACGTGAGCATGCTGCCGAGCCGCTGCGCAAGCGCGAGCCCGGCCTCGAGCGCATACGGCGAGCAATCCCACTCGTAGACGCCCGGCACCGGCCGCTCGCTGAGCTCGCTCAGCGTGAGGCCCGGGATGCTGTGCAGCTCGGCCTTCTCGACCGACACGCACGGCACGCCGGGCGCGGCCAGGAGGCGGCGGAGCTTGTCCTTGACCGTGACGACGAGCACGGGCACGCCTGCGGCGTGGAACGCGTTCGGAATCGTCGCGGCGCGCAGGTCGGCCGGGTCCGTGAGCTGGTGCTCCTCGCCGTCCTCGCCGAGCAGGTGGTTGCCCGAGATGCCGTGTCCGGCGGGCGTCAGGCCCGTCACGATCGAGACGTTGTTCGGGTTCGTGAAGCTCGGCATCTGGGAGCGTGCCTCGACACGCGCACCCTGCTGCACGAGCTCCGCGATGCGCGGCACGAGCGAGCGCTCGAACGCGTCGTCGAGGTAGGCCGGGTCGCAGCCGTCGATGCAGACGACGACCGCGGGGCGCGAGGGGCGGCGGTACACCCGGCCGTTGACGGCGATGAGGCCGTCGCCGCCGCCGTTGGAGTGGCCGTTAGAGATCGAGGGCATCGAGCGTCTCCAGTGCGAGTTGCTGCGATCCGGTCACGCCCATGCCGCCCGTGCCGGCGACGGCGACGACGCCGGGGCGCACCTCCTCGCGCCAGACCCAGTCGCGGCCGTCGCAGCGGCGCAGGTAGGCGCCCTCCCAGCGACGGGCGATCGCGGGCGCCGGCGCGCCGAACGCGAGCGACGCCTCGCGCTCGAGGTAGACGTGGGCGGCGTCGTCCGAGCCGAACGCGCCCGGCGAGTCGGAGGCGTGCGTGTCGCCGATCGTGATCGCGCCGTCGCGGCGCGGGGCGAGCAGCAGCTGCGCCTCGTAGCGCTCGACGGCGGGATCGGGGCCGGGCAGCAGGTCGCGGGCGGGCAGCGCGAAGCCGGGGTAGTAGCGCATCGAGTCGGCGTTCGCGACCGCGGTCGTGAGCGGCGCGGCGACGGGCACGGTCTCGGCCATCTGCAGCCGGATCGTGCGCAGCTGTGCCGCGGCGACGCGGTCGTCGCCGTAGAGCTCGAGCCACGCGCCCGTGCAGACGATCGCGAGATCGCCCTCGTGCACGTCGCCGCGGTGATCCCTCACGGCCGGCCCGTCGGCCTCGACGACGGTGCGGCCGGGCAGGAAGCTGTAGACGCCGGACGCCGCCGCGAGCCCGCGCAGCGCGGGCAGGATGCGGCGCGGCTCGACGACGGCGTCGAGCTCGCAGTGCAGCGCGCACGTGAACGTCCCGGCCAGCGACGGGTTGAGGCGCCGGGCCTCGTCGGGCGTGACGACGCCGACGCCGCGCGCCGCCGCATCGGGCTGCGCGCACAGCTCCTGCAGCAGCGCGGCCTCCTCGGGTCCGCGGGCGAGCAACAGCGACCCGCACGTGCGCAGACCGATCTCGGGCGCGCGCTGAGCGAGCGAGAGCCAGCGCAGGCGGCTCGCGAGCGCCACCTCGAGCTCGCGGCCCGGCGCGCGACCGGAGACCCACAGCAGCCCGAAGCTGCGCACCGTCGCGCCACGCGGCTCGTCGTCGCGCTCGATCTGCACGACCTCGTGCCCCTGCTCGACGGCGGCCAGGGCGATGGAGGTGCCGACGATCCCGCCGCCGACGATCACGAGACGCGCCACTCAGGCGCCCTGCCGGAGGCGGCACTGCGGGGCAGGGCGTCCCCCCCAGACGTCCCTGCCCCGTGCGTGCCGCAGGCGCTGTGGCGCCGGGCTCCGCTGGGAGATTCGGAAATCGCATCCTCAGACGTCCAGCACGCGAGCGCTGTCGGAGGGAAAGCGGACGACGACGCGCTGGGCCACGTTGAAGGCCTGGGCGCCGGTGCTGGGCACGTTCGCGATCAGCTCGCTGCCGTTCTCGGCGGCGATCTTGAGCCGCGTGATCGCGCCCAGGAAGCTCTGCGCGGTGACCTCGCCGGCGAGTCCGCCCGGCGCCGGCGGCTTGCCGTTGAGCGTCTCGAGCGTGATCGACTCGGGCCGCAGCAGCAGGAGCACGTCCTGGCCGGCCGGCCGGCCGCGCACCGCGTCGACCTGCACGATCGCGCCGTTGATGTCGACCGCGCCGCCCTCGCTCTCCGCGACCCGGCTCTCGAGCCGGTTCATCGTGCCGATGAACTCGGCCACGAAGCGCGTTGCCGGCGCGCCGTAGATCTCGGCCGGCGAGCCGAGCTGCTCGATCCCGCCGCCGTACATGACGGCCACGCGATCGGAGACCGAGAGCGCCTCCTCCTGGTCGTGCGTGACGTAGACGGTCGTGATCCCGAGCTGCGTCTGGACGCGCCGGATCTCCTCGCGCAGCTGCACGCGCACGAGCGCATCGAGCGCCGAGAGCGGCTCGTCGAGCAGCAGCACGCGCGGCTCGATGGCGAGCGCGCGCGCCAGCGCCACGCGCTGCTGCATGCCGCCGGAGAGCTGATGCGGATAGCGGTCGACGGCGTGCGAGAGGCCGACGATCTCGAGCAGCTCGCCGACGCGCGCGTCGCGCTTGGCGCTCGGCCACTTGCGCACCTTGAGCCCGAACGCCACGTTCTGGGCCGCCGTCATGTTGGGGAACAGCGAGTAGGCCTGGAAGACCATGCCGATGTCGCGCCGGTTGGGCGCGCGCGACGTCACGTCCTCGCCGGCGATCACGATGCGCCCGGAGTCGGGCTGCAGGAAGCCCGCGATGATCCGCAGCGCCGTCGTCTTGCCGCAGCCGCTCGGGCCGAGCAGCGAGAGGAACTCGCCCTCGGCGAGCGAGACCGAGACCCCGCCGAGCGCCGTGTGGGTGCCGAACTGCTTGCGCAGGTCCTGCAGCTCGAGGTGCGGCATTTCAGGCTTCTCCAAGCTTGGCGACGGCAGCAGGGGCGACGCTCGTCATGCCCGCCGCGAGCGCGGTCCGGCGCTTGCGCAGGCCGATGCGCCCGAGCACGAGGAAGATCGCGGCGGCGACGAAGGTGAGGCCGACCGAGATGACGGTGAGCGCGGCGGCCGGATAGGCCTGCGCCGAGCCGATCGTCGTGATGTAGACCGGGAACGTCTGGTAGAGCGCGATGCTGGCGATCGTGAACTCGCCGAGCACGATCACGAACGTGAGCAGGCACGCGGCGAGCACGGCCTCGCGGAGGTTCGGGAGGATGACGCGGAAGAGCGTGCGGCTGCGGCTCGCGCCGAGGCTCTCGGCCGCCTCGGTGAGCGTCTGGATGTCGACGGCGCGGATGCCCGCATCGAGCGCGCGGTAGACGAAGGGCAGCGAGAGCACGACGTAGGCGCAGACGAGGAACTTGGGCGAGAACACGAAGTCCTGCAGCAGCCAGTCGGGCGAGAAGGACTTGAAGAAGTCGAAGAGCCCGACGACGAGCACGATCGGCGGCACCACGAACGGCAGGATCGTCACGGCCTCGACGGCCGCGCGGATCTTCGGCAGCCGGAGGTGCACCCAGTAGACGGTGGGCACCATCAGCGCCATCGTCACGACGGTCGTCTCGAGCGCGAGCTGCACCGAGAACCAGAGCGTGTGGCGGAACTGCGGGTCGTCGAAGATCTGGCGGTAGGCCTGCAGGCCGAAGCCCGCGTGGCCCTGCTCGACGCTGAACTTGATCGTCGCGAAGACCGGGACGAGGAAGTAGAGCGCGCCGATCGCCAGCGCGACCATCCCGGAGATGGGCATGCGGCGCTTCACGTCATCCACCGTGCCGCGCGGCGCTGCAGCGGGAGGTAGATCAGCACCGCGATCGCGATCACGACGATCATGCCGAGCGCGAGCGCCTGGCCGAAGTGCGGATCGGAGACAACGTTGCCGTTGAGCACGTTCGTGATCTCGAGCGGCACGATGTTGTAGCCGCCGGAGGTCAGCGCATAGGCCGTCGCCTGGGCAGCGAACGCGTTGCCGAAGAGCAGCACCATGGCGCCCAGGAACGACGGCGCGAGCACGGGGATCCCGACGCTCCGCCAGTACGTGAGCGCGTCCGCCCCGAGGCTCTCGGACGCCTCGCGCCACTCGGCTCGCAAGCCGTCGACGGCCGGCGCGAGCACGAGCAGCATGAGCGGGATCTGGAAGTAGACGTAGGCCAGGAAGACGCCCCAGAACCCGAACACCGTGACGCCGTGGGCGTAGATGTCGATGCCCATCCAGTCCTTCAGGAACTGCGTGACGACGCCGAGCGTGCCGATGCTCGAGATGAAGAAGAAGGCGAGCGGCACGCCACCGAACTGCGAGGCGACGGCCGCGAACGCGGTGAAGACGGTGCGCACCCAGCGCGGTGCGCCGGGATGCAGCGCCGCGTAGCAGATCAGCGCGCCGACGAGGCCTCCGACGACCGCGCTGTAGATGCTGATGCGGATCGAGTTCTCGAACGCGTGCAGGTACTCCGCGTGGAAGAGCTGCCGCACGTTGGCGGTCGTCCAGTCGCCCTGCTCGCTGCGGAAGGCGCCGAGCAGCACGTCGCCGGCCGGCAGCAGCAGGAAGAGCGATGCGTAGACGAAGAACGGCGCCGCGCCGAGCCACGCCAGCGGCGCCCGCCGCCGCGCACGGGGCAGGGGCCCCGGCGCGGCGACGGTGTCGACCCGCTCTGCGACGATCGAGGACAGGGTTACTGCCCCAGTACCTTCGGGCCCCACTGTGCTGCGAGCACGGTGCCGGCCTTCGTGATCTGGTCGACCGACGCGAACTTGACGGTCTTGTAGTCCTGCGCGGGCGGGAGCTTCGCGAGCAGGGCCTTCGGCACGATGCCGCGCTTGCTCATGTCCGCGAAGCGGGCCGGGTGCGTGTAGCCCTTGAGGAACAGGAGCTGGCCCGCGTCGGAGTAGAGAAACTCCTGCCATAGGCGCGCCGCGTACGGGTGCGGCGCCGTCTTGTTGATCGCCTGGCAGTAGTAGCCGCCGTAGACGCCGTTCGTGGGCACGCCGACGGTGATGTTGACCTTGCCCTTCTGGAGGTCGCGGTCGGCGAGCTGCAGGTAGTCCCAGCCACACACGATCGGCGTCTGGCCGCTCGCCTTGGTGGCCGAGGTGGCCTGCGTCGTGATGTAGTTGCCGGCCGTCTTGAGGTCGGCGAAGAACTGGATGCCCGGCGCGATGTCGTCGAGCGAGCCGCCGTTCGCGAGCGACGCCGCGAAGACGGCGGCGAACGCCTCGCCGGCCTGGCGCGGGTCGCCGCCGAGCGCGACCATGTTCTTGTACGCGGGATCCTTGAGGTCGGACCAGGATGCCGGCACGGTCTTCGCGACGTCGGTGTTGACGCCGAACGAGATGACGCCCCAGTAGTCGCCGACCCATGCGCCGCTCGCGTGCTTGAGGTTGGCGGGGATCGTCGACCAGGTCGACACCTTGTAGTTCGCGTAGAGGCCCTGCTTGCGGCCGATCTCGGCGAACGAGGGGCCGACGTCGAGGACGTCGGGCGCGCGCTTCGAGCCCTTCTGCGAGACGACGGCCGCGTTCTCCTGTGCGGACGTGCCGTCCGGGATCGTGTCGGTCAGCTTGAGCCTGAATTTGCTCTGGTACTTCTTCATGATCTCGCCGTAGTTGGCCCACGTGGGCGGCAGCGTGATCGTGTTGATCGTGCCTTCCTTCTGCGCCTTCGAGACCAGGTCGGCGAGCGACATGGCCTTGCCGCTCGTCGGCAGCGTCTCGGACGCGAACGCCGAGGTCCCGCTCAGGAACGCCGGGGCCGCGACGGCGCCCATGCCGAGCAGCGTCGCGCGGCGCAGCAGGCTCTGCCGCGACACGCGCTCCTCGAGGAAGCCACCCCACGCGTCCTCGATGTCACTGTCACGTACGGACATATGTTCCTCGCTCCTCATCAGCAGACGGCCGTCAGCTCGCGGCCCGGGCGTCACGCTAGGAGGGCGCTGTCGGCGCCGTCAATGCAAATACGGCGTCATTTTCGTCACCGCAACCACATCGTCACCGCCTAGTCACCATTGCTGGAGCGAGTGTGACGAATGGCTGCGAGCGGGTGTCAATGTGCACGAGCGCGGCGCCCACCCGGCGCTCCCCGCTGCGGGACATCGGGGTCTGGCCCGGGAGTCGCGGGTCAGACCCCGTTCTCCCGCGCCGGAGCGGGAGTCGGGGGTGTGACCCCGGCCTCCCGCAGCCGCCGCCCGGCGACGCCGGCTCGGATGCCCTAGCATCGGCCACCCGTGAGCCCGTCCCGCTTCGCTGCTCTCTACGCACGCAGCCTCGAGGATCCCGAGGGGTTCTGGGGCGAGGCGGCGCTCGCGCTCGACTGGGACGTCGCGCCCACGCGGGTGCTCGACCGCGGCGCGACGCCGCTGCCGCGCTGGTTCCCCGACGGGCGGCTCAACACGTGTCACAACGCGCTCGACCGCCACGCCGACGGCGGTCGCGGCGAGCAGGCGGCGCTGATCTACGACAGCCCCGTCACGGGCGTGACGAGGACGTACACCTACGCGGAGCTGCGCGACGAGGTCGCGCGCCTCGCCGGCGCGCTGCGCGGGCTCGGCGTCGGGCACGGCGACCGCGTCGTCCTCTACCTGCCGATGGTGCCCGAGGCGCTCATGGCGATGCTCGCGTGCGCGCGCCTGGGAGCGATCCACTCGGTCGTCTTCGGCGGCTTCGCGGCGCACGAGCTGGCCGTGCGCATCGACGACGCCCGCCCGCGCGTCGTCATGACGGCCTCGTGCGGGCTCGAGGGCGCGCGCACGCTGCCCTACCTCCCGCTCCTGAACGCCGCCCTGGACGAGGCCGAGCACGCGCCCGAGCACTGCGTCGTGCTCCAGCGCCCGCAGTGCGTGGCCGAGCTGATGCCCGGCCGCGACCGCGACTGGCGCGAGCTCGTCGCGGCCGCCGAGCCGGCGGCATGCGTCTCGGTGGCGGCCACCGACCCGCTCTACATCCTCTACACGTCAGGCACGACGGGCCGCCCGAAGGGCGTCGTGCGCGACCACGGCGGGCATGCGGTGGCGCTGCACTGGAGCATGGCGAACGTCTACGACGTGCACCCGGGCGAGGTCTTCTGGGCGGCCTCGGACGTCGGCTGGGTCGTCGGCCACTCCTACATCGTCTACGCGCCGCTGCTCGCCGACGCGACGACGGTGCTCTACGAGGGCAAGCCCGTGGGCACGCCGGACGCCGGCGCGTTCTGGCGCGTGATCGAGCAGCACGGCGTGGCCGCGCTCTTCACCGCGCCGACGGCGATCAGGGCGATCCGCAAGGAGGATCCCGAGGCCGCGCTGCTGGCGGGCCGATCGCTGCCGTCGCTGCGCACGCTCTTCCTGGCCGGCGAGCGCACCGATCCAGACACCTACGCGTGGGCGACGCGCGTGCTCGGCCGCCCGGTCATCGACCACTGGTGGCAGACCGAGACGGGCTGGGCGATGGTCGCGAGCTGCCGAGGGCTGGATCCGGGGCCGGTCAAGTCGGGCTCGCCGAGCCTGCCGGTGCCGGGCTACCGCCTCGACGTGCTCGACGAGCAGGGCGCCGAGCTGCCCACCGGCGAGCAGGGCGCGCTCGCGGTGCGCCTGCCGCTGCCACCCGGCTCGCTCGCGACGCTCTGGGACGACGACGAGCGCTGCGTCGAGTCGTACCTCGCGCGCTACCCCGGCTGGTACCTGACGGGCGACGGCGGACACGTCGACGAGGACGGCTACGTGTTCGTGATGGGCCGCACCGACGACGTCATCAACGTCGCCGGCCACCGCCTCTCGACCGGCGCCATGGAGGAGGTCGTCGCGACGCACCCGGCCGTCGCCGAGTGCGCCGTCTTCGGCGTGCCTGACGAGCTGCGCGGCGAGGTGCCACTCGGCCTCGTCGTGCTCAAGGCCGGCGCCGAGCGCGACCCCGGCGAGCTGCGCGACGAGCTCGTGGCGCTCGTGCGCGAGCGCATCGGCCCGATCGCCTGCTTCCGCGACGCGCGCGTCGTCGCGCGCCTCCCGAAGACGCGCTCCGGCAAGATCCTGCGCGCGACGATGCGCGACATCGCAGCGGGCCGCGATTACGTCCTCCCGGCGACCATCGACGACCCGGCGATCCTGAACGAGATCGTGGAAATGCTCGCCCCGGCGCCCTGACCGCGGACGCTTGGATCTGCCCCGCCTGTTCGGGCCTGACACCGGGCTGACCCCGGGTGTCCCACGCCC
>DASXXY010000222.1:0-2506 GCA_036502805.1 Gaiellales bacterium
GCGAGAGGGCGACGGCGCCGGCGGTCGCGAGCCAGCCGATGCGGCCCGACGCCGGCGCCCAGTGGGCGGTTCGGGCGAACACGAGACACGGCCAGTGCCACAGGTACCAGGCGTACGAGCGCTTGCCGATGAAGCCGAGCGGCGCGACCGAGAGCAGCCGCGCGACGCCGCCCGCCGGGGCGCCGACGCCGGCCGCGAGCACGAGCGCAGTGCCCGCCACCGGCAGCAGCGCGGCCGTCCCGGGGAACTCCGTCGTCGGCCCGTCGGTCGCGACAGCGAGCGCGATTGCCGCGAGGCCCGCGAGACCGGCGAGCCATGCGAGCGTACGGGGGGTGCGCACGAGCAGCGGCAGCACGAGCGCGATCACCGCCCCGGCCGCGAACTCCCACACGCGCGTCGTCGTCTCGAAGTACGCGATCGCAGGCTGCGACGCCGTCCTCGCCTGCGAATAGGCGAGCGAGCCGAGGCCGACGGTCGCGATCAGGAGCCCGCAGCGCGCGCGCACGCCGAGCCCGCGGCCGCGGCGGAACGCGACGGCGAGCACGAGCAGCACGGGCCACGCGACGTAGAACTGCTCCTCGACGCTGAGCGACCAGTAGTGCAGGACGGGGTTCTGCGCACCGCCGAGCGTGAGGTAGTTGACCGACTCGAGCGCGAACTGCCAGTTGGAGTAGTAGAACGCGGCCGAGAGCGCGTCGAACCGCACGGTCGGGCGGAACACGGGTGGCGTGAAGAACTGCATGCCGACGGCGACGGCGAGCAGGACGAGCGCGGCCAGGGGCAGCAGCCGGCGCACGCGCCGGGCGTAGAACGAGCGCAGCGAGATCGTGCCGGTGCGCTCGAGCTCGTCGATCAGGAGGCCCGTGATCAGGAAGCCCGAGATCACGTAGAAGACGTCGACGCCGACATAGCCCCCGGTGATGCCCGGGAGGCCCGCGTGGAATGCGACGACGAGCATGACCGCGATCGCGCGCAGGCCCTCGATGTCGCCGCGGAAGCGCCGCCCGGCAGGCGCCGCGGCACGCACGCGCAGCCGGCCGGCGGGACGGGCGCGCAGCAGCGCCTGCCGCAGGTGCGTTGCGGTGCTCAGTGGATGCCGGCCTCTCGAGCCATGGTGGGTGGGTGCCTCCATGTCGGTTCTCGTCAGGGTTCACCATCGACGACGGGGCTGAACGGTTCGTGTGGCGTTGCTGAGAGATCGCCCAGGTTGGGCAGCGGCAGCGAGACCGTGAAGCGGGCGCCCCCCTCGGGCGCGGCATCGACGACGATCTCGCCGCCGTGCGCCTCGACGATCGCGCGGGCGATCGAGAGCCCGAGCCCGGCGCCGCCGCCCGAGCGCGCCACGCCCAGGCGGTGGAAGCGGTCGAAGATGTGGGCGCGCTCGGCCGGCGGCACGCCAGGGCCGTCGTCGTCCACGATCAGCAGGACGCGCGTCGCCGTGGAGGACGCGGCGAGCCGCACGAGGCCGCCCTCGCCGGTGTGGGCGACGGCGTTGCGCAGCAGGTTCCGCAGCGCCTGCGCGAGCCGATCGGGGTCGGCCTCGAGCACGATGTGCGGGACGGCGCCGAGCACGTAGCGGCGCGGCTCCGTCTGCCGCAGCGGGTCGAAGACGCCCGCGAGGAAGCCGGGGAGGTCGAGCGGCTGTGCGCGCAGGAAGCTCTCCTCGCCGGCGTGCGCGAGCACGAGCAGATCGTCCACGAGGCGGCTCATGCGCTCGATCTCGATCCGCGTCACGCGCTCGACCTCGCGGACGTCGGCTGCGGCCGGCGTGCGCTGCATGGCGAGCAGCTCGAGCTGCCCGCGGATGACCGTCAGCGGCGTCCGCAGCTCGTGGGACGCGTCGGCCACGAACGCGCGCTGGCGGGCGAACGCCTCCTGCAGCCGCTCCAGCATGAGATCGAAGCTGCGCGCGAGCGCGCCGACCTCGTCGCTGCGGCCGGTTGCGCCCATGCGGCCGCCGAGGTCGCCCTCGTCGACGCGGGCCGCCACGCCCGCCATGCGCCGCAGCGGCCGCGCGATCCGGTCGGCGACGAGGAAGCCGGCGGCGAGCGCGGCGGCGAGCGCGAGCAGGCCGGCGCCGACGAAGCCGTCCCGGACGACGCGGGTCGCACGGTCGTTCGCGCCGAGCGACTCTCCCACCACGAGCCTGATCTTCGTCGTGCCGGTGCGCCGGTCGGCCGCGAGCAGGCGCACGCCGCCGGCGCCGGGGACGTCCTGGCTGCTGAGGCCGACGGGCCCGTCTCGCAGCTGCTCGACGGCGTCGCGGCCGCCGTGCCCGTGGCCGCCGTCGTCGTTCGACGGGTGCTCGAGCAGCTCGGGCTGATTCGTCACGGGCGAGGCGCCCGGCGCCGAGACGAAGACGACGCGCGCCGTCGCCGTGAACGACGCCGCGGCGACGTAGCTGCGAGCCCGCGCGAGCACGGCGTCGACGCCGGAGCTGCCGTCGAGCGCGGCCTGCAGGCCGGCCATGTCGGCGCGCAGGTCGTCGTCGGTGCGCGAGCCGAGC
>DASXXY010000223.1:0-9481 GCA_036502805.1 Gaiellales bacterium
CTACCATGACCTGGTGCGAGCCGCGCCGGGACGGCAGGAGCCGTCCAGCGGCGCCGCGACCCATCGATCCCGAGGAACGTGAGCTACGCATGACCAAGGTCCTGATCACCGGCGGCGCCGGCTTCATCGGCTCGCACCTGACGGAGCGCCTGCTCGCCGCCGGCGACGAGGTCGTCGTGGTCGACAACTTCTCCACGTCGCGGCGCGACAGCCTCACGCCGCACGACAAGCTGACGGTCGTCGAGGGCACGATCGCCGACCCCGAGCTGGTCGCCAAGGCGTTCGCGTTCGGGCCGGAGCTCGTCGTCCATGCCGCCGCGTCCTACAAGGACCCGGCCGCCTGGGCCGAGGACTCGCGCACGAACGTCGTCGGCTCCTCGAACGTCGTGCAGGCCGCCGAGCAGGCCGGTGCAGGGCGCATCATCTACCTCCAGACGGCGCTCTGCTACGGCATCAAGCCGCTCGAGCAGCCGATCACGCTCAGCCACCCGCTGCGCCCGTACGACTCCAGCTACGCGATCTCCAAGACCGCCGGCGAGCACTACGTCCAGCTCGGCAGCGTGCCGTCGGTCTCGTTCCGGCTCGCGAACGTCTACGGCCCCCGCAACCTCTCGGGTCCGCTGCCGACGTTCTTCCACCGGCTCACGAACGACAAGCCGTGCTTCGTGATGGACACCCGCCGCGACTTCGTCTTCGTGGACGACCTCGTCGACCTGCTCATGATCGCGCTCAGCGGCACGGGCGAGCCGGGCGCCTACCACGCCTCCTCGGGCAGCGACTTCTCGATCCAGGAGCTGTACGACGCCACGATCGCGGCGCTCGGCCTCCCGGCGCACGACGTCGAGGTGCGAGAGCGCGGCGAGGACGACGCCTTCAGCATCCTGCTCGACCCCGCCAAGACGATCGAGACGTTCGGCTGGACGACGTCGACGCCGCTCGTCGACGGCGTCGCGAAGGCGATCGCCTGGTACCGCGAGTACGGCGTCGAGCAGACGTTCACGCATCTCAAGCTCCCCGAGGTGCGCGCGTGACGGACGGGCGGCCCGAGCTCGGCGGCAAGCGCCTGCTCGTCGTCGGCGGCGCGGGATTCGTCGGCTCCAACCTCGTGCGCCGCGCGCTGAGCGAGGAGGCAGCGGCCGTCACGGTCGTCGACAACCTGCTCTCGGCCGAGCGCTGGGCGGTCCCGGACGACGCCCGCGTGCGCTTCCTCGAGGGCTCGATCGCCGACGATGCGATCCTCGGCGAGCTCGACGCGTCCTACGACCAGGTCTACCACCTGGCGACGTTCCACGGCAATCAGAACTCGATCGCCGAGCCGCTGCTCGACCACGAGAACAACCTGCTGACCACGATCAAGCTGCTCGAGCGGCTGCGCGAGATCACGGTCGACGGGCGCATCGTCTACAGCGCGTCCGGCTGCTCGCTGGCCGAGAAGACGGACGAGGACCCGACGGCCGTCACCGAGGACGGCCCGGTGCCGCTCGAGCACGACAGCCCGTACCAGATCTCCAAGGTCGTGGGCGAGTTCTACTGCGTCTACTACCACTCGCTCTACGACCTGCCGACGGTGCGCGCGCGCTTCCAGAACGTCTACGGGCCCGGCGAGACGCTCGGCGCGGGCGTCTGGCGCGGCACCTCGGCGACCGTCTGGCGCAACGTCGTGCCGACGTTCGTCTACCGCGCGCTCAAGGGCATGCCCCTGCGGCTCGACAACGGCGGCCAGGCGAGCCGCGACTTCATCTTCGTCGACGACATCGTCGAGGGCCTCCTGCGCTGCGGCTCGCATGGCGCGCCGGGCGACGTCTACAACCTCGCCTCGGGTGCCGAGACGACGATCCGCGAGCTGGCCGAGACGATCCTGCGCTTCGCCGGCTCCGACTCCGAGCTCGAGATCGCGCCGCGGCGCTCGTGGGATCACGCCGGCCGCCGCTTCGGCAGCGCCGCGAAGTCGCGCGAGCAGCTCGGCTTCGAGGTCTCCGTGGGCCTCGAGGACGGCCTGCGCCGCACGGTCGAGTGGACGCGGGCGAACATGGATCGCATCGACGCCTGCGTCGAGCGTCACGCGGACCGGCTCGCGACGGCGTGATGCCGCCGGGCGAGGCGGCGCCCACCTCGCGCGTCTGGCGGGGCGGCGCTCCGTGGACGCGCTCGGCGGTCGACGCGCCGTCGCGTGACTGGCTCGTGCTCTACCTGCACGCGGAGGCGGAGCCGATGCGGCCGACGACGACGCAGCACCTGCGCTTCCTCGAGCACTCGCTGACGCCGCACAACGTCCTCTACTGGAACGCCTGGCACGGCGTTCCGCCCTGGATCCGCTCGTACCCCTACGACGTCGTCGTGCTCCACTACTCGGTGCTCTGCATGCGCTGGGAGGCACCGTTCGAGCGCTGGCGCTCGTCGCTCGACTGGGTCGCCGGCTCCGACGCCGTGACCGTCGCGATGCCACAGGACGAGTACGTCTGCGCCTCGACCCTGGACGACTGGCTGGGCGACCTCGACGTCGACTGCGTGTTCTCGGTGCTCGACGGCCGCCACTGGCCGGTGCTCTACCCGCGCTCGACGCAGCGGACGCGCTTCGAGCGCAGCTACACGGGCTTCGTCGACGACCGCGCCGCGGGCGCCGTCGAGCATCTGCCCGGGCCGCACGCCGAGCGCCCGGTCGACGTCATCTACCGCGCGCGCAACCTGCCGTTCCACATCGGGCACCACGGCCAGCTGAAGCACGAGATCGCCGGCATCGTCGACACCGCGGCGCGCGCCGAGGGCCTGCGCACCGACATCTCGACGGACATCCGCGACACGAAGTACGGCGACGCGTGGTTCGACTTCCTGGCCAGCGGACGCTGCGTGATCGGAACGGAGAGCGGCTCGAGCGCGATCGACCCGGTGGGCGCGATCCGCGCGTTCGAGGCCGGCTGGCGGGCCGAGCATCCCGAGGCGACGTTCGAGGAGTTCTCGGCGCTGCAGGAGCCCGGCTGGGACGACTACGACTTCACGGCGATCAGCCCGCGGCTGTTCGAGGCCGCGCAGACGAAGACGTGCCAGCTGCTGGTGGAGGGCGCCTACGACGGCATCCTCGAGCCGGAGACGCACTACATCCCGCTGCGGCGCGATTTCTCGAACCTCGGCGAGGCGCTCGCGCGCATCCGCGACCCGGCCGAGACGGAGGCCATGGCCGAGCGCGCGTGGGAGGACCTGATCGTCAGCGGCAGCTACTCCTACGGCGCGTTCGCCGCCCACGTGGAGTCGGTCGTCGACGAGCTCGCGGCCGGGCGCGTGCACGCCGGGCAGCGCTCCGCGGCCGCCTGGCGCGCGCTCAATGCGGCGAGTGACGCCTACTCCGGCCTGCGCATCCGCACGCCGCGCCTGGCCTACCGGGCGGCCACGCGCCACGCCCCGTGGGCGGCCGAGGCGATGCTGCGCGGCCGCGACGCGCTGCGGCGCCGAGCGGACGGATGACCGCGCAGCGGCTGTGGCGCGCCGGCAGCCCGCGCTCGCTCGCGTTCGGCAGCGTCGCGCGGCGCGTGCTCGTGCTCTACCAGCACACGGCTCCCGGGCCGATGCGCTCGGCGCTGCGCCAGAAGGTGCGCGTGCTGGAGGCGAGCGCGACGCGCCACGAGATCGTCTACTGGAACGCCGGCTACAGCGTTCCGCAGGCGATCCGCCGGCTCCAGGTCGACGCGGTGATCCTCGACAACACGCTGCTCGTGGCGCGCTGGGCGCCTGAGTTCGCGCTCCGCAGGCCGACGTTCGACTGGCTCGCCGAGGTCGCCGCGCTCAAGGTCGCGTTCCCGCAGGACGAGTACAACCACGCCCACGTGCTCGACGACTGGCTCGCCGACCTCGGCGTCGACGTCGTCTGCTCGGTCTTCGGGCCCGAGCACCGCGAGCTGCTCTACCCGCGCCTCGCCGCGACGGCGCGCTTCGAGAAGTGCCTGACGGGCTACGTCGACGAGCTCGACGTCACGCGCCACGCCGGCGTCGTGCTGCCGCACGACCGCCGTCCGCTCGACCTCGCCTACCGCGCGCAGGCGCTGACGCCGCGCTTCGGGCGGCTCGGGCAGCTCAAGCACTCGGTCGCGGACGCCGTCGCGCCGGCTGCGCGCGCTGCCGGCCTGCACGTCGACGTCTCGACCGACCCGCGCGACGCCGTCCTCGGCGACCGCTGGTTCCCGTTCGTGGCTTCCGCCCGCGCCGTGCTCGGCAGCGAGAGCGGGGCGAGCGCCGTCGATCGCCGCGGCGAGCTCGTAGCCGCCGAGCGCAGCATGCTGGCCGACGTCCCGGGCCTCACGTTCGCGGAGTTCGATGCGGCGATGCCCGCCGGCTGGGACGGCCTCCTGCCCGGCTCGATCGGCCCGAGGCACCTCGAGGCCGCTGCGGCGAGGACGTGCCAGGTGCTCGTCGAGGGCGCCTACGACGGGGTGCTCGAGCCGGACGTGCACTACCTCCCGGTGCGGGCCGACGGCTCCGACGTCGACGCCGTCGTCGAGCGCCTCGCCGACCGCGCGCTCGTCGACGCGACGGCCACGCGCGCCTACGCCGATCTCGTGCTCAGCGGCCGCTACGGCTACGCGGCGCTCGCGGCCCAGCTCGAGCGCGTGCTCGACGACGAGCTCCCGGCCGCGCGGCCCGGGCGTCCCGCGGGCTCGCTGCGCACGGCGCAGGCCGCTGCGGCGATCTACAACGCCGCCGTCGTGCGCCCGCCGCGCTGGGCCTACAAGGCGGTCGACCGCGTGGCCCCCGACGTCATCGGGCGGCTCGAGCGCGAGCGCGTGCGCTGGTACGGGCGACTGCCGTTCGGCCGCTCGTGAGCTCAGCCTCGCAGCCGCCGCAGCTTGAGCTTGAGCGCGAGGATCCGCGGCACGAGCCCCGGCGGCAGCAACAGGCCCGCCCGCAGCTGGGCGCGGTAGGCCAGCTGCGCCCGCGCCGGCAGCGGGTAGCGCCGGCGCAGCTCGGGCTCGCGCGCGAAGAGCGCCGCGTGGCGGGCGCGCAGGACGGCGTAGTGGCCGCGCAGGCCGGCCTGGGCGCCGCGGTTCCGCCGGCCGCTGCCGTGCTGCCGGTAGTGCAGCACGACGCGCGGCACGAGCACGCCGCGGCGATCCTGCGCGGCGAGCGCGAGCAGCAGGTCCCAGTCCTCGTAGCCCGTGCCCTCCGGGACGCCGCCGACGGCGTCCAGCGCCTCGCGGCGGTAGAGCGACGAGATCGCCCAGCGGTTGGAGTGCAACAGGATCCACGGGTTCCACGGCGGCTGGCGTGCGATGAAGTCGACGTCGCCGAAGAAGTGGATCCAGCCGAAGGCGAAGTCCGCTCCCGGGTCGGCGTCGAGCGCATCCGCGAGCGCGGTCAGCGCGCCCGGCTCCGCGAGGTCGTCGCTGTTGAGGATGAAGACGTAGGGCGTTGTCGCGGCGGCGGTGCCGGCGCGCAGCGCTGCGGCCACACCGGCGTTGGCCTGGCGGAGGAGGCGCACGGCTCCCCTCGCGGCGAGCGCGTCGAGCACCGCGATCGTGTGCGGATCGCGCGACCCGTCGTCGATCACGACGACCTCGACGGCCTCGTCCTCCGCGATCGACGCGACCGTCTCCCCGACCGTGGCGCCGTCGTCGTAGCACGGCACGAGCACGGAGATCCGGGGCGCCACGAGCGCATGCTACGCACCGCCTCGGGGTGCCGTCCGCCGTTCGCGGGCGTGGGCGGGAATCGGTGGCGGTAGACTCGACCTCCGTGAGCGCCGCTGCTGTCGTCGTCGCATGGCGCGCCGGCGAGCGCGCCGGCGCCTGTCTCCGGCGCCTCGCGGAGGTCGCGCCCGAGGTGCGCCGGGTGCTCGTCGACAACGAGGCCGGCGACGGCTCCGGCGTGGACGCGCCCGACGACACGACGGTCACGCGCCTGAGCGACAATCGCGGCTTCGCCGGCGGCGCCAACGCGGGCCTCGCGCTCGCGTTCGGCGACGGCGCCGCGCACGCCGTGCTGCTCAACGACGACGTGCTCGTCGAGCCGGGCTGCGTCGAGGCGCTCGTCGCGGCGGCCGGCGGGAGCGGCGCCGCCTCGCCGCGCATCGAGGGCCCGCCGGGCATCGCCTTCGCGGGCGGCGAGCTCGAGCTCAAGCGCGGCTTCGGGCGTCACGTGGAGGGCGCGACGGATTACCTCACCGGCGCCTGCATCTGCTTCTCGCGCAGCGCGTGGGCGGCCGTCGGGCCGTTCGACGAGCAGCTCTTCCTCTACTACGAGGACGTCGACTGGTGCCTGCGCGCGCGCGCGCTCGGCGTGCCGCTGAGCATCGCGCGCACGGCGAGCGCGGTGCACAGCGGGGGTGCGTCGAGCGGCGGCGAGCAGGGCGAGACCTGGGCCTACTACGCCACGCGCAACCGGCTCTGGGTGCTCGAGCAGCAGCGCGGCGCCCGCGCGGCGCGGCGCGAGGCCGCCCGCACGAGCGTCCGCGCCCGGCTGCGCAGCGTGCAATCGACGCGCCGCGCCGTCGCCCGCGCCAAGCTTGTCGGCGTGCGCGACTGGTCGGAGCGGCGGATGGGACGAGGGCCATGGCCCCGCTGACGGTCGCCTTCGACGTCGCCTGCCTGACGCAGACGCGAGCGGGCACGGCGCGCCTCGCGATGGGCCTGCGCGATGCGCTGCTGGCGCGCGCCGACATCGAGCTCGTCCAGCTCGGCGATCGCGAGTGGCAGGAGCGCGGCTCGTTCGGCCAGAAGCGCGACGCGCTGCAGCAGGATCTCGCCTGGTACGGGCGCGGCCTCGCGAAGCAGGCGCGCTCGGCGGGGGCGGACATCCTGCACTGCCCGACGTTCCGCGGCCCGCTGCGCAGCGCCGGCCTGCCGACGGTCGTCACCGTGCACGACCTCGCCGTGCTGCGGGAGCCCGCCTGGTTCCCGGTCTGGAGCCGCAACTACGGACGCACGCTGATGCCGCGCGCGGTGCGCAACGCCGACCGCGTGATCTGCGTCTCGCGCGCGACGGCGCGCGATGCCGTCGGGCTGCTGGACGTGCCCTACCGCAACATCCGCGTGATCCCGAACGCGATCGAGCCCGTCTTCTCGACGCCGCCCGGCCCGCCGCCGCTCGAGCAGCCCTACCTGCTGTGCGTGGGCACGCCCGAGCCGCGCAAGAACCTGCCGGCGCTGCTCGAGGCCTTCACGCTCGTCCGTCGCGCGGGCCGGCGCGTGCGCCTCGCGCTCGTGGGCGCCGACGGCTGGGGCGACGTCAGGGTCGGCTCGACCGAGGGCGTCGTCGCGTTCGGCCGCGTCGACGACACGGAGCTGCGCGATCTCTACGCGCACGCCGAGGCGCTCGTGCTGCCGAGCCTCTGGGAGGGCTTCGGGCTGCCCGTCGCGGAGGCGCTCGCCGCCGGCTGCCGGGTCGCCTGCTCGAACATCCCGGCGCTGCGGGAGCTGGCCGGCGAGGACGCGACCTACTTCGATCCGGCGAGCCCCGACGCGATCGCGCAGGGCATCCTGCACGCGCTCACGCTGCCACGCCCGACGCCGCGCCGCGGCTCGAGCTGGGACGACGCCGCCTCCTCGGTCGTCGCGCTCTGGCGCGAGCTGCTGCCGTGACGGGCGGCCCGCTCGTCCTCATCGACGGGGACACGATCGGCCGCGGGCGCACGGGCGACGAGAGCTACACGATCAACCTGCTGCGCGAGCTGCCGGAGGCCGCGCCCGACCTCTCGCTCGCGTGCTCGCTGCGCGACCCGGCCGACGTCCCGGCCGACGTGCCGGCGGCCGTGCGGCGCCTGGCGCTGAACGTGGCGAACCCGTACCGGCGCATCCCGCTCGCGTTTCCCGCGCTGGCGCGCAGGCAGAGCGCCGCGCTCGCGCACGTGCACTACTTCGTCTCGCCGCGGCTGCGCTGCCCGGCGGTCGTGACGGTGCACGACGTCTCGTTCGCACGCGCGCCCGAGCTGTTTTCGCGCCGCGATCGCACGCTGCTGCGGCTCGTTCGCGGATCGGTGCGCCGCGCGGCGGCCGTGATCGCCGTCTCGGAGTTCACACGCAAGGACCTGTGCGAGGTCTACGGCGTCGATCCGGCCAAGGTGATCGTGGTCCCGAACGGCGTCAGCTCCGTGTTCCGGCCGGTCGAGGGCGCGAAGGAGCACGTGCGCCAGCGCTTCGGCATCGACCGTCCGTACGTGCTGTGCGTCGGCGCGCTGCAGCCGCGCAAGAACATCCCGCTCGCCATCGAGGCCTACGCGAAGCTCGTGGGCAAGGGGACGGACTGCGAGCTCGTCGTCGCCGGCGGCGATCGCGGCGGGCGCCTGGACGTGCTCGACGCGATCCTGCGCACGCGCCTGACCGGCCGCGTGCACCTCGTCGGCCGCGTCGAGGACGACGAGCTGCCGTCGCTCTACGAGGGCTTCGGGTTGCCGGCGCTCGAGGCGATGGCGTGCGGGACGCCCGTCGTCGCGAGCAACACGACCGGGCTCGCCGAGGCCGTCGGCGACGCGGGGATCACCGTCGACCCGCGCAGCTCGGACGCGCTCGCCGAAGCGCTGCGGCGCCTGCTCGACGACGCGGACCTGCGCGAGCGGCTGATCGCCGCGGGCCTCGAGCGCGCCGCCGAGTTCACCTGGGCGCGCATGGCGAAGCGCACCGCCGACGTCTACCGCACGGCGCTCGCATGACGTCGCCCGTGATCGCCACGATCACCTCGCACGGGCAGCGCGACCTGCTCGAGGGGTGCCTGACGGCGCTCGCGCGCGACGGCATTCCGGCGCTCGTGTGCGAGAACGTCCCCGACGGCAGCGCCGAGCTCGCGCGCTCGCTGGGCTTCCGCGCCTACGTCAACGAGCGCCCGCGCACGTTCGCGCAGAACCAGAACGCGCTGTCCCTCGCCACGAGCGAGCCCTACGTGCTGGCGCTCAACCCCGACGTGCGCGTACACCCCGGCTGCCTCGAGCAGCTCGTCGCGCACGCGCAGGCGCATGCGCGCTGCGGCGTCGCCGGGCCGCGCCTGCTCGAGCGCGACGGCGATCTCCAGCGCTCGCGCCGGCGCTTCCCGACGATCGGCGGGACGCTCGTCCGCCGCACGCCGTTGCGCGCGCTGCTGCGCGACGTCGAGGCCGCACAGCCCGGCCACTACCTCGCAGACGTGCCGGACTCCCCGGTCGAGTGCGACTGGATGCTCGGCGCGTGCCTGCTGCTGCGACGGACGATGCTCGACGAGCTCGGAGGCTTCGACGAGGGCTTCCCGATGTACGGCGAGGACATCGAGCTGCAGTACCGCGCGCGCGGCGCGGGCTGGGAGCGCTGGTACGTGCCCGGTGCGATCGCGACCCACGACTACCAGCGCGTCGTCGATCGCACGTTCCTCTCGCGCCGCACGTGGTGGCACCTGCGCGGCATGGCGCGCTACGTCAGGCGTCATCCGGAGACGCTCCTGCACCGCTGAGCCGAAGGTCTACGGGGGATCTCACGCCGCGTACACGTGGCTCTTATGCGCCGGGTGTGAACTTGGGGCATGAACACCGCAG
>DASXXY010000224.1:0-2820 GCA_036502805.1 Gaiellales bacterium
CCGATGCTGCTGCTCGGCGGCGGCGCCGTCGCCGCGGGCGACGAGGCGACGGCGATCGCCGAGCGGCTCGGGGCTCCCGTCGGGCTCACGGTCAACGCCAAGGGCGTGCTGCCCGACAGCCACCCGCTGAGCGTCGGCACGAGCCTCACGCTGCGTCCGGTGCACGCGGCGTTCGCGGACGCCGACGTCGTGCTCGCCGTCGGCACCGAGTTCTCCGAGACCGACTACTTCTACGCACCGGGCGCCGCCGCGCCCGACTTCTCGGGCGCCCTCATCCGCGTCGACATCGACGCCGACCAGCTGCACAACCAGCGTCGCGCGGAGCTCGGGCTGCAGGGCGACGCGCAGGCGACGCTGGCCGCGATCGACGCCGGGCTCGCCGCCCGCGGGCGCGAGCGCAGCCGCGACGCGGCTCGCGCCGCCGAGCTGCGCGACGGGCGCTTGTGGCCTGGTGCAGACAAGCACCTGCCGTTCCTGGCCGCGCTCGAGCGCGGCGTGCCGGAGGACGGCATCCTGATCGCCGACTCCACGCAGCCCGCCTACGTCGCCCATCACGCCTGGCCGGGCCGCGCACCGCGCGCATACATCGCGCCCGGCGGGTTCGGCACGCTCGGACCCGCGCTGCCGATGGCGATCGGCGCGCAGATCGCGGCGCCCGGCCGTCCCGTCGTGGCCCTGGCCGGCGACGGCGGCGCGCTCTTCACGCTCCCCGAGCTCGCGAGCGCGGCCGATCTCGGCCTGCCGATCGCGCTCGTGATCTGGCAGAACGACGGCTACGGCGAGATGCGCGACTCGATGGACCGCATCGACGTGCCGCGCATCGGCACCGAGATCAGCTCGCGCGACTTCGTCAAGCTCGCCGAGGGCTTCGGCTGCCTCGGCGTCCGCACGGGGCTCGACGGCCTGCCCGAGGCGCTCGCGCTCGCCTACGAGGCCGATCGGCCGACGCTGATCGAGGTTCGCGGCTAGCACCCGCTCGGCCTCCGGTCACAAACCGGGTGCGCACCGCATCCTTCTCTCTGGATGGCGCGCTACGAGCACGAGAGCGAGACGGCCCTGCTGCGCGCGGCGCGGCGCGACCCGGCGGCGTTCACGGCGCTCTACCGCCGGCTCGTGGCCGAGGTCTACGCGTACCTGCGCGGTGCGACGCACGACCCCGATCTCGCCCGCGACCTCACGGCCGAGACGTTCGCGCGCACGCTCGAGTCCGTCGGCAGCTTCCGGGGCGTGCGCGCGCAGTCGGGACGCGTGTACGTCTTCCGCGTCGCGCAGAGGCTCGTCGCCGAGCACGCGCGCTCGCGCGGCGCCGAGCTCGCGGCCTGCCGCCGCCTGGAGATCGCGCTGCCGTCGGACGATGCCGACGGCGGCGACGCGCTCGCGGCCCTGCAGGCGCTGTCGCCCGACCAGCGCGAGGCCGTGAGCCTGCGCGTGCTGCTCGACCGCGAGTACGCCGAGGTCGCAGCGCGCCTCGGCGTGAGCGAGGCGACGGCGCGCAAGCGCGTCTCGCGTGGGCTGCAGCTGCTGCACGACCGGATGGAGGAGCGATGAACGCCCTGGCAGAGCCGTGGATGGACGATCTCGAGGCCGGCCTGGGACTCGCGGCGACACGGGTGAGCACGCGCCTGCGGGCGCGGCGGCGCAGCGCTCGCATCGCGACGGCCGCCATGCTCGCGACGCTCGTCGTCGGCGGCGGGGCGCTCGCCGAGACGACGCCGTTCCACCCGCTCGCGTCGTTCCGGGGCCTGCTCGGCGCGCAGCGGCCGCTGGAGCCCGGAGACGCCGTCTTCCCGCCGCTGCGGGGGCGGTTCACGGATCAGCCGGCCTTCGCCGCGATCGATCACGCGCGGCTGCTGGCCACGCTGCCCGGCGGCTCGCGCCTGTATGCCTTCCCGGGCCGGAAGGGAAGGCTCTGCCTGCTCTATCGCGAGGGCTTCGACCCGACCGGCGTGATCGCATGCCGCCCGAGCCTGACGAGCTCGATCCCGATCGCGCCGCTCACGAGCGTCGGACGCGGACGGGCGACCGTGGTCGTGGGCGTCGCGCGGGACGACGTACGCTCGCTCTCGTTCCGCGTGCGCGGCGTGCTCCAGACGGTGCCGGTCGACGGCAACGTCTTCTGGTTCTCGGACGCCTCGGGCCCGCCCGCGCCACGGGCCTTCACCGCGCACTTCGCCGACGGCACGAGCGCCGTCTACCCGCGCAGTGCGCGGACGCCCTGACCCTCAGGCGAGCAGGGCCTCGAAGTGCTTCTCGTCGTCGAACGGCCCGACCGCGGCCATCCGCAGCTTGTCCGGCGAGAGCAGCTCCTTCGCGACCCGCGCGACATCGTCGCCCGTCACGGCGTCGAGGCCGGCGAGCACCTCGGGGATCTCGCGCGGCGCGCCCTCGAGGATCGTCGTGCGCAGTCCGAAGGCCACGATCGAGCGCGGATCCTCGAGCCCGAGCACGAGACGGCCCTTGAGCATGTTGCGCGCCTTCTCGAGCTCATCGCCCGGCACCGGCTCGTCGATGATCCGCTGCAGCTCGGCCACGATCGTCGTCACGGCCTCGTCGGCGCGCTTGATGTCGACGCCGGCCTGCGAGAAGAGCGAGCCGGCCTCGACGTACTGGCCGTGCTGCGCGCCGATGTAGTACGCGAGGCCGCGGCGCTCGCGCACCTCGGTGAAGAGGCGCGACGACATGCCGCCGCCGAGCACGGCCGAGAGCACCGAGGCCGCGTAGCGGTCGGGGTGCAGCAGCGGTAGGCCGGCGCCGCCGACGCGGATGTGGAGCGAGTCCGACTCCTTGTGGTGCAGGCGCACGCGCGGGTGCGGCTCGGGC
>DASXXY010000225.1:0-4795 GCA_036502805.1 Gaiellales bacterium
GCGCTCGCGCCCGACGGCGTGCTGCTCGCGAACGGGCCCGGCGATCCCGGCTCCATGGACGCGCACGTCGCCGAGGTACGCACGATGGTGGATCAGGGGCGTCCCCTCTACGGCATCTGCCTCGGCCACCAGTTGCTCGGCCGCGCGCTCGGCCTGGAGACCTTCAAGCTGCCGTTCGGGCACCGCGGCGCGAACCACCCGGTCTACGAGGCGGCGTCCGGCCGCGTGCTCGTGACGAGCCAGAACCACGGCTTCGCGGTGCAGGCGCCCGTCAACGGCGACGGCGAGCTCGAGGTCACGCACACGTCGCTCTACGACGGCACGGTCGAGGGCCTGCGGCTCAGGGGCCGCCCGGTCTGGAGCATGCAATTCCACCCGGAGGCGTCTCCGGGGCCGCACGACGCACGCGAGAAGCTGGCCGAGTTCGTCGAGGCCTGCGTCGGACGGGCAGGGGGGGACGGCTGATGCCGCGCCGCGACGATCTCAAGACGATCGCGATCATCGGCTCCGGCCCGATCGTGATCGGGCAGGCCTGCGAGTTCGACTACTCCGGCGTGCAGGCGCTCAAGGTGCTGCGCGAGGAGGGCTATCGCACGGTCCTGATCAACTCGAACCCGGCCACGATCATGACCGACCCCGACTGGGCCGACGCGACCTACCTCGAGCCGCTCGACCTGGAGGGCGTGACCGGCGTGCTGCGGCGCGAGCGCCCCGACGCGCTGCTGCCGACGCTCGGCGGCCAGACGGCGCTCAACCTGGCGATGGAGCTCGAGGCCTCGGGCGTGCTCGAGGAGCTCGGGATCGAGCTGATCGGCGCGTCCGCGAAGGCGATCCACACCGCCGAGGACCGCGAGGCGTTCGGCGAGGCGATGGCCTCGGTCGGCCTGCGCGTGCCGCGCTCGGTGATCGTGCGCACGCCCGAGGAGGCGCACGCGGCGATCAGCGGCGAGCTCACGCTGCCCGTCGCGATCCGGCCCGCATTCACGCTCGGCGGCCACGGCGGCGGCTTCGCGCGCACGCAGGAAGAGCTCGACGCGATCGTGCTGCGCGGCCTCAACGAGAGCCCGATCTCGCAGGTGCTCGTCGAGGAGTCGGTCGAGGGCTGGGGCGAGTTCGAGCTCGAGGTCATCCGCGACCGGCTCGACAACGTCGTGATCGTCTGCTCGATCGAGAACCTCGATCCGATGGGCGTGCACACGGGCGACTCCGTGTGCTGCGCGCCCGCGATGACGCTCTCCGACCGCGAGTACCAGAGCCTGCGCGACGCGGCCGTCAAGGTGATCCGCGCCGTCGGCGTCGAGACGGGCGGCTCGAACGTGCAGTTCGGCGTCAACCGCGAGACCGGCGAGATCGTCGTGATCGAGATGAACCCGCGCGTCTCGCGCTCCTCGGCGCTCGCGTCGAAGGCCACCGGCTACCCGATCGCCAAGGTCGCGACGCGGCTTGCCATCGGCTACACGCTGGACGAGATCCCGAACGACATCACGGGCACGACGCCCGCCTCGTTCGAGCCGACGATCGACTACGTCGTCGTCAAGGCGCCGCGCTTCGCGTTCGAGAAGTTCGCGGGCTCGGACGAGACGCTGACGACGCAGATGAAGTCGGTCGGCGAGGCGATGGGCATCGGCCGCTGCTTCAACGAGGCCTACGGCAAGGCGATGCGCTCGCGCGAGCTCGACCGCGATCCCCGCGCGGGCGGCGACCTCGCGGTGCCGGCCTGGGATCGCTTCGACGCTCTGCTCGGCCGGCTGCGCGAGGGCGAGACGCCGGATGCGCTGTCGGCGGAGAGCAGCATCCATCCCTGGTTCTGCCACGAGCTGGCGCGCCGCGTCGGCTTCGAGGAGGACGCCGCCGCGCGTGGGCTCACGGGCCTCGACGCCGAGGCGCTGCGGCTGCTCAAGCACGAGGGCGTCTCGGACGCCCGCATCGCGCGCCTCTGCGCGTGCAGCGAGGAGGCGGTGCGCGCGCGCCGCGTCGAGCTCGGCGTGCGGCCGGTCTTCAAGACCGTCGACTCCTGCGGCGGCGAGGTCGCGGCCGAGACGTCGTACCTCTACTCGAGCTACGACCGCATCGACGAGCCGCTCGCCGACGACCGCCCCGCCGTGCTGATCCTGGGCTCCGGCCCGAACCGCATCGGGCAGGGCATCGAGTTCGACTACTGCTGCGTCCAGGCCGTGCGCAGCTACCGCCGCCAGGGCTACGCGGCGGTCATGATCAACTGCAATCCCGAGACCGTCTCGACCGACTACGACACGGCCGACCGCCTCTACTTCGAGCCGCTCACGGCCGAGGACGTGCTCGAGGTGGTGGAGCGCGAGAAGCCCGTCGGCGTCGTCGTGCAGTTCGGCGGCCAGACGCCGCTCAAGCTCGCGCGGCGGCTCGTCGAGCTGGGCGTGCCGATCCTCGGCACGAGCCCGGCGGCGATCGACCTCGCCGAGGATCGCGAGCGCTTCGGCGAGCTGCTCGGACAGCTCGGCCTGCGCGCGCCCGACTGGGCCATCGCGGGCGACGCCGAGGAGGCCGTGACCGCCGCCGAGCGGATCGGCTACCCGGTGCTCGTGCGCCCGTCGTACGTGCTCGGCGGCCGTGCCATGCGCGTCTGCTACACCGCCGACGACGTGCGGGCCGCGCCGGTCGCGCCGAACACGCTCGTCGACCGCTTCGTCGAGGACGCCGTCGAGGTGGACGTCGACGCCGTCGGCGACGGCCAGGACGCGATCGTCGCGGCCGTGATGGAGCACGTCGAGGAGGCCGGCGTGCACTCCGGCGACTCGGCCTGCGTGATCCCGCCGCTCTCGATCGGGCCGGAGCTGGAGGCCGAGATCCGGCGCCAGACCGAGCTGCTCGTGCGCGGGCTCGGCGTGCAGGGGCTGTGCAACGTGCAGTTCGCGCTGCACGACGGCACGATCTACGTGCTCGAGGCGAACCCGCGCGCGAGCCGCACCGTGCCGTTCGTGTGCAAGGCGATGGGCATCGACCTCGTCGACCTGGCCTGCCAGGTCACGACCGGCTCGCGCCTCGCCGACATGCACGTCGTCATCCCCGAGCCGCGCGGCGTGGCCGTCAAGGAGGTCGTGCTGCCGTTCGCGCGCTTCCCGGGCTCGGATCCCGTGCTCGGCCCGGAGATGCGCTCGACGGGCGAGGTCATGTCGATCGCGCCCGACTTCGCGACGACCTACGCCAAGGCCATGCGGGCCGCCGGCCTGCGCCTGCCGGAGAAGCCGAACGGCCATCGCGCCGTCGCGTTCCTGTCGGTCTGCGATCGCGACAAGCCCGCGGCGACGCTGCTCGCGCAGCGCCTCGCCGACCTCGGCTTCGACCTCGTCGCGACGCCCGGCACGGCCCGCCGCATCGCGCAGCTCGGCATCGAGGTGACCGAGATCGCGAAGGTCGGCGCCGAGGACGGCAACTCCGTCGTCGACCTCGTGCGCGGCGGCAAGGTCGACCTCATCGTGAACACGCCGGTCGGGCGCGGCGCGCGCGCCGACGGGTACCAGATCCGGCGCGCGGCGATCTCGGCCAAGGTGCCCTGCATCACGACGCTCGCCGGCGCGAGCGCGGCGGTGCAGGCGATCGCACGCGCCTGGCAGGTGGAGCCGAAGAGCCTCCAGGAGCTGCACGCTTGACCGCGGTCTCGGCCTGCGACCCGCTCGGCCCGTACGTGCAGGTGCGCGTCGAGCGGACGTTCGCGGCCGGCGACCCGGGCCAGTTCCACATGCTGCGCCCGCTCGCGCACGACGGGCTGCTCGCGCGGCCGCTCTCGGCGGTCGCCGCGGACGCGGCGACGGTGACGTTCCTCGTGCAGGTGCGCGGCCCGGCGCTCGAGGCGCTCGCGCGGGTGGGGGCGGAGGTCGAGGTGCTGGGGCCGTTCGGGCACGGCTTCGATGCCGGCGCGGCCGGTGCCGCGCCGCTGCTCGTGGGCGGCGGCTTCGGCGTCGCGCTGCTCGCACCGCTCTCGCGGCTCCTGCCGGAGGCAACCCTGCTGGCCGCCTTCCGCGACGCTCCGGCCGCGCGCGCAGCCGAGCTCGTGCCGGCGGCGGAGCGCGAGATCGTGCTCGCGCCCGCGAACGTCCTGGATGCGCTCGCACCCCGCCTGGCCGACGCCTCGTGCGTGCTCGCGGCCGGTCCCGACGGGCTCGTGCGCGCCGTCGCCGCGGCCTGCGCGGCGGCCGGCGTGCCCTGCCAGGTCGCGCTCGAGGCGCCCATGGCGTGCGGCTACGGCGCCTGCTACGGCTGCGCCGTCAGCCTCGAGGGGACGCTCGTGCGGCTGTGCGTCGAAGGCCCCGTCGTCGCCGGCGACCGCCTGTGACGACGCGCATCGGCGCGCTCGAGCTCGCGCACCCGGTCATGAACGCCTCGGGGACGCTCGACGCGCTCGCGGCCCGCGCCGCCGGGCTCGCGGTCGACGCAGAGCTCGCGCTGCTCGTGACGAAGACCGTCACCCCGCTCGCCCGCGAGGGCAACCCCGCGCCGCGCGTGACCGAGGCGGCGGGCGGCATGCTCAACTCGATCGGACTCCCGAACCCCGGCCTGGACGCGTTCGCCCGCACGGTGCTGCCCGCGACGCGCGCGCTCGGCCGCCCGCTCGTCGTCTCGCTCGGAGGCTTCGAGCACGGCGACTACGAGCTCGCCTGCCGGCGGCTCGACGGCGAGGCCGGGATCGTCGCGCTCGAGCTCAACGTGTCCTGCCCGAACGTCAAGAGCGGTTGCATCTCGATCGGCAGCGATCCGGCCGAGACGGAGGCCGTCGTGCGCCTCTGCCGTGCCGCGACCGGCCTGCCGCTGTGGCTCAAGC
>DASXXY010000226.1:0-7522 GCA_036502805.1 Gaiellales bacterium
CTGCTCTTCCGCCACCCCGGCGTGCTGCGTGGCGCCGCGCTGCTGCGCCCGATGCTGCCCTACCGGCCCGACGCGCCGCTGACGCTCACGGGCACGGACGTGCTGATCGCCGCGGGCGACGCCGACGCCTACAGCTCGCCCGAGCAGGTCGTCGAGCTCGCGGGCCTGCTCACGGCCGGGGGCGCAGAGGTGGAGCTGTCGCGCCAGCCGACCGGGCACGGGCTCGTCCAGGCCGACCTCGACGCGCTCGCGGCGTGGCTGCGCCCGCGCGTTTCGGCATGACCGCGGCGGAGAGGACGTCAGCGTGACGATCCCGCCCGCGACGCGCATGGGCGCCGTGCACCTGACGGTCTCCGATCTCGCGCGCTCGCTCGAGTTCTACCGCGAGTCGATCGGGCTCGAGCTGCTCGGCCAGGGCGACGGCAGCGCCACGCTCGGCGTCGGCGAGAAGCGGCTGCTCGAGCTCGTCGAGGTCCCCGGCGCGCAGCCGGCGCCGGGCCGCACCGGCCTCTTCCACTTCGCGCTGCTGCTGCCCGACCGGCGCAGCCTCGCTGCCTGGGTCGCGCACGCAGTGCGCGAGCGCGTGCGGCTCGCCGGCGCGTCCGACCACTTCGTGAGCGAGGCGATCTACCTCAGCGATCCCGATCGCCACGGCATCGAGATCTACGCCGACCGCCCGCGTGCGCTCTGGGAGGGCAAGGTGGCCGAGGGCATGGGCACCGATCCGCTCGATCTCGAGGGCCTGCTCGGCGAGCTCGACGACCCCGCCACGGCGCCCTTCGACACGCAGCCGTTCGGCACGTCGATGGGCCACGTCCACCTGCAGGTCTCGCAGGTGCCGGCGAGCATCGAGTTCTACCGCGACGTGCTCGGCTTCGGGCTGATGGCCGAGTACGGCGGCCAGGCGGCGTTCCTGTCGGCCGGCGGCTACCACCACCACGTCGGTGCGAACACGTGGCGCAGCGGCGGCGCGGGGCCGCCGCAGCCGGGCGCCGCGGCGCTGCGCCGGTTCGAGATCCTGCTGCCCGACGCGGCCTCGCGCGACGCGGCCGTGGCCCGTCTCGGCGACGCCGGCCACGAGGTCGAGGAGCACGGCGCGGGCCCGCTCGCGCGCGACCCGTCGAGCAACGCGTTCAGCCTGCTCGTGGACTGACGCGTTCGGCTCGGCCGCGATGCCGGGTGCGCCGTGGGCTCGAGCCGTCGCGTCTGCACGCTAGGGGTCTGACCCCTAGCGCGCGAATCAGGCCGTCTCGACGCCCAGCTCGGCGGCGGCGCGGGCGCGCGCCGTCTTCGTGCGGCCGCCGGCGGCCAGCACGACCTTGCGCAGGCGCACGTGGTTCGGCGTCACCTCGACGGCCTCGTCGTCGCGGATGAACTCCAGCGCCTGCTCGAGCGAGAGCTGGCGGGGCGGGGCCAGGCGCACGAGCTCCTCGGCGTGGGCCGAGCGCATGTTGCTCGCCTTCTTCTCCTTGCAGGCGTTCACGTCGAGATCCTCGGGCCGCGCGTTGAGGCCGATGACCATGCCCTCGTAGACGTCGACCGCGGGGTGGATGAAGAGCTCGCCGCGCTCCTGCAGGCTCATCAGCGCGTGCGACGTCGAGACGCCGCGGCGGTCGGCGACGAGGCTGCCGTTCGGGCGCGTCTTGATGTCGCCGAACCACGGCGCGAAGCCCTCGAAGACGTGGTGCAGGATGCCCGTGCCGCGCGTCTCCGTGATGAACTCCGTGCGGAAGCCGATCAGGCCGCGCGCGGGCACGAGGTAGTCGAGCCGCACCCAGCCCGTGCCGTGGTTGACCATCTGCTCCATCTTGCCCTTGCGCAGCGCGAGCAGGCCGATCACGACGCCGGAGTACTCCTCGGGGACGTCGATGGCGAGCCGCTCGACGGGCTCGCTGAGCACGCCGTCGATGCGCCGCGTGACGACCTGCGGCTTGCCGATCGTGAGCTCGAAGCCCTCGCGGCGCATCTGCTCGACGAGGATCGCGAGCTGCAGCTCGCCGCGGCCCTGCACCTCCCAGGCGTCGGGGCGATTGGTGTCGAGGACGCGCAGCGAGACGTTGCCGACGAGCTCCTGGTCGAGCCGGTTGCGCACCTGGCGCGCGGTCAGGAGCTTGCCGTCGAGGCCGGCGGTCGGCGCGGTGTTGATGCCGATCAGCATCGAGAGGCTGGGCTCGTCGACGCTGATCACGGGCAGCGGCCGCACGTCCTCCGGATCGGCGAGCGTCTCGCCGATGTGCACGTCGTCGATGCCGGCGATGGCGATGATCTCGCCCGGGCCCGCCTCGTCGACGGCCACGCGCGTGAGCTCCTCGGTGACCGTGAGGTCGGTGATCTTGACGCGCTGGGTCGTGCCATCGACGCGGCAGCGCATGACCGTGGCCCCGCGCTTGATGACGCCGTTGCGGACGCGGCAGAGCGCGAGGCGGCCGAGGTAGGGGGACGCGTCGAGGTTCGTGACGAGCGCCTGCAGCGGGTGGCCCTCCTCGTACGAGGGCGCAGGCACGGTCGTGAACAGCGTCTCGAAGAGCACCTCGAGATCCTCGCCCGGATGCTCTGGATCGAGCGTGGCCTGGCCGGCGCGCGCGTTGCAGTAGACGATCGGGAACTCGATCTGCTTCTCGTTGGCGTCGAGATCGAGGAACAGCGCGTAGACCTCGTCGACGACCTCGGCGATGCGGGCGTCGGGCCGGTCGATCTTGTTGACGACGAGGATCACGGGCAGCTCGCGCTCGAGCGCCTTGCGCAGCACGAAGCGCGTCTGCGGCAGCGGGCCCTCGCTCGCGTCGACCAGGAGCAGCACGCCGTCGACCATCGTCAGTCCGCGCTCGACCTCGCCGCCGAAGTCGGCGTGGCCCGGCGTGTCGATGATGTTGATCTTCGTCCCGCCGTGCCGGACGGCCGTGTTCTTGGCCAGGATCGTGATGCCCTTCTCGCGCTCCAGGTCGCCCGAGTCCATGACGCGGTCCTGCACGTCCTGGTTGTCGCGGAACGCACCGGACTGCCACAGCATCGCGTCGACGAGCGTCGTCTTGCCATGGTCGACGTGCGCGATGATCGCCACGTTGCGGATGTCGGAGCGCTCTGCCACACCTGCAGTGTCCGCGACCTCGCCTCCGCGGGCGGCAGGCGCGTCAGGCGGCGGCAGGCCGCGCGGTCAGGAGAAAGCTGCCGTCGGAGAACGGGAACGTGCCCCCGAAGCCGTCGATCAGGGCCCGGAACTCCTCCTCGAACGCAGGGCGGCGCTCCTCCTCGATCATGAAGTAGAGCGACATCGTGCGCCACTGCGCGAGCACCTGGTCGGTCGTCTGCTCGGCGCGCACGACGTGCGCTGCGACCTGCACGTCCCGGAACAGGCCGGCCGCCTCCGCGATCGCCATGTGGTGCCGGCCGCGGCTCATGATCCAGTCCCAGGCGACCGAGACGTTGCCGCTGCGCTCGCGTGCGCCCGCCATGACGTCGGCGAACGGGAGCGGCAGGTTCCAGTCCCGCGCAGCGGTGGGTGCGTACCTGCTGAGGATCTCGACCAGCTTCCGCTCCATGGCCTCGGAGCGCTCGTCCTCGTCCTCGAGGCCGATGTGCGTGAGCAGGGCGAGCAGGCCGCCGGGCGCGAGCGCGCGCGCCGCCTTGGCCCAGCCCACGCGCGGCTCGACCCAGTGGAACGCCGTCGCCGAGAAGATCGCGTCGTAGCAGCCGTCGGGGATCGCGGCCGCCTCGAACGTCGAGAGCTCGAACTCCACGGCATCGCTCTCGCCGATCCGGCGGTGCGCGGCCTCGGTCATGTTGGCGCCCGGCTCGATGGCATGCACGCGCAGGCCGCGCGCGACGAGCAGCTCCGTCAGCTTGCCGGTGCCGGAGCCGATCTCGAGGATCCGCGAGCCGCCGTCGAGCGCGCCTGCCGCGATCGCCGCGTCGACGAGCTCGAGCGGATAGCCCGGGCGGGCGGCGTCGTAGTCCTCGGCGACGCCGTCGAAGACGCCGCGGAGCTTCCGCAGCGCGCTGGGCTCGGCCGTGTGGTCGGGTCGCTCGCTCACGGCCGGAGCCCGAGGCGGAGGCCGACGATCCAGTCGTAGGTGCCCTCGACGTGCCGTGTCATCGCGGCGTGCGCGGCCACCGCATCGCCGGCCACCACGGCGCTGACGATCGGGTCGTGCCCTGCCTGGGAGACGGCGCGGGCGCGCCGCGGGCCTGGCACGAAGCGCAGCATCTCGGCCGTCTCGACCTGGATCTGCGTCTCGGCGGCGACGAGCCGGCGCGAGCGCGCGGCCTCCGCGATCGCGATGTGGAAGCGCGCGTCGGCGAGCCGGAAGGCCGCGAAGCGACCGACGACGAGCTCGACCGCGGCGGCGGCCTCGGCGACCGCGGCGCGCTCCTCCGGCCCGGCGCGCTCGGCGGCCAGCGCCGCGGCCTCGCCCGAGACCGCGCGCCGCCAGTCGGTCAGCTCGCGCAGCTCGGCCCTGGTCGGCAGCTCGCCGCCGGCGACGAGCGCGCCGGGCGGATCCACGCGCACGAACGAGCCGCCGTTGCGACCGCGGCGCGTCTCGACGAAGCCCGCGTCGCGCAGGATCTGCAGCGCCTGGCGCAACGTCATCGGCGCGACGCCGAGCTGCGACGCGAGCTCGACCTCGCTCGGCAGCCGCTCGCCGGCCGCGAGCACGCCCGCGCCGATCGCCTCGCCGAGGCGGCGCACGATCTGCTCGACCGCGCCCTCCGCCTGCAGCGGGGCGAGTGCGACGTCGCGGGCGTTGACGATCACTTGAACACCATTACCTCTAGATGATAGAACTTTCGGCATGACGGCGACTGAACCGACGGCAGAGCAGATCGAGCAGTACCGGCGCGACGGCTTCCTGATTGTGGAGCAGTGGCTGGACGACGACGAGGTCGAGCGCACGCGCGAGCGCTTCCACGCCTGCTTCGAGCACGAGTGGGAGACCGGGCTCGCGCCCGACGAGGTCAACTACACGCCGGGCGTGACGCCGCCCGACCGCACGCGGCAGCTCTGCAACGTCTGGAAGGCCGACCGCTGGCTCGCGCGCATCACGCTCGCCGAGCGCAACGCGCGGTTCGCGGCGAAGCTCGCCGGCGAGCCGGGCATGCGCCTGCTGCAGGACAACATGATCTGGAAGCCGCCGTCGGGCAAGGCGCTGCTCGCGCATCAGGACGCGGCCTACGTGCCGTTCCTCGTGCCGCCCAACATGACGACGTGCTGGATGGCGCTCGACGAGACCGCGGCCGACACGGGCACCATCTACTACGCGCGCGGCTCGCACCTCTGGGGTCAGCTGCCGACCGGCGACACGTTCCACGCGCCCGAGGACTGGCTCGCCTGGATGCACGAGGTGCGTCCGGCCGACGTCGAGGCCGACATGGTGCCGATCGAGGTGCCGCCGGGCGGGGCCGCGTTCCACCATGGCCTCTGCTTCCACGGCTCGCCGCCCAACGAGCGCCCCGACGCCGACCGCCGCGCCGTCATCAGCCACATGGTCGCGACGGGCACGACGTGGCATCCGACCCACCGGCATCCGCTCTACTCCCGCTACATGCGGCCCGGCTCGCTCGCGCTGGACGAGATCTACTTCCCGGTCATGTGGCGCGAGGACGGGCACCGCACGCCGTTCATCGAGAGCCACTTCACCGCGTCGGCCTAGGACGCACGGCGATGCTCGTCGCGCCCGGCGCGCTCACGCTCTGCTGCTCGGACCTGGCGGCTCCGCCGCTCTTCTGGACGGAGGCCGGCGGCGAGCGCCACGGCTACGAGCCGGCGGCTGCCGCGAGCGTCGCCGACGCGCTCGGCCTCGAGCTGCGCTGGATCTTCCGCCAGTGGGCCGGCTTCGCCCGCGCGCTCGCAGACGGCGAGTGCGACGGCATCTGGTGCGGCTCGGCGATCACGCCCGAGCGCGAGCGGCGCTTCCTCTACACGCGGCCCTACGCCGTCTTCGACGAGGCGGCGGTCGTGCGCGCAGGCGAAGCCGTCGCGGGGCCGGCGGATCTGACCGGCCGGCGCGTCGGCGCGATCGCCGGCAGCACGAACCTCGCGCTCGCCGAGACGTTCCCGGGCGCCGAGTGCGTCGCGTTCGACGGCCTCGGCGACGACGTCTTCGGCGACATGCTGGGGGCCCTGGAGTCGGGCGAGGTCGATGCGGTCATCGACGACGACGTCGCCTTTCTCGGCATCGAGCGCACGCATCCCGGCATCCGCGTGGCGTTCACGATCCCCACCCGCAACCCCTGGGGCTGCGCGCTGCGCCTCGGCGACGGCGAGCTCAAGGCGCGCCTGGACGAGGGCCTCCGACGCGCCGATCTGGCGGCCGTCTGGCGCTGCTGGCTGCCGTCGCTGCCGTACCCGCTGTGACCCGTCGCTACGTCGCGGGCTGCCAGTCGGCCGGGGGCCCGATCGTCGAGGCCTCGGGGCCGAGCGCCTCGACGTAGGCGGCGTGGAGCTCCTGCCAGCGCTCGCTCTGGGGCGGGGCGGGCATGCCGTCGAGCGCGTGCCCGAGGTCGTCGAGGCACTCGTGCCAGCCGGCGCCGTCGCGGGCGGCCTTGCCGCGCTCGTCGAACGTGTCGGTCAGCGTCAGCGTGCAGCCGGCGCCGGTCGGCGCGAGCTCGAAGCGCAGCCGGTCGGTGCCCCACAGCAGCTCGAGCAGCGTCGGCGGCTCGCAGGCCGTGACCTCGCCGTGGAAGACGCCGCTCGGGCTCGTGAACGTCAGCGGCGAGCCGGCGGTGGTGAAGTCGCCGTCGACCTCGTCGGGGAACCACGCCGCGCGCCGAGCGGGCTCGGTGATGGCGCTCCAGACGTCGCCGGCGGGATGGGCGAGCTCGCGCCGGAAGCGCAGGCGCCACTGCGCGCCTGCCTGTTCGAGGGTGCCGTTCATGCGCTCTGCTCCTTCCGCTCGTCGAGGTGCCGCTCGAGCGCGTCGAGGCTCGAGCTCCAGAGCGCCCGGTACGGCGCGATCCACTCGTCGACCTCGCGAAAGCGCTCGGCGCGCACGCGGTAGAGGCGCCGCTGCGCCTCGCTGCGCGCCTCCACGAAGCCGGCGTCGCGCAGCACCTTGAGATGCTTCGAGACCGCCGGCTGGCTCAGCGTGAGCGCGCCCACGAGCTCGCCGACGGGCCGCTCGCCCTCGCGCAGGAGGTCGAGGATGCGGCGCCGGTTGGGCTCGGCCAGGATCTCGAAGGTGGTCATGCCCTGTATATAAGCAGACAGATATATAGCTACGCAAGTACGTACGTGCGCGGCCGTTTGCCCCGGCCGCTCGGCGCCGTCGTCAGTCGCAGAACATCGGGTACGGCGCGCCGTGCGGATCCGGGCGCATCGTTCCGAGATGGCTCGTCTCGCCACGCCTGACCGTGACGAAGTCGTGACGCTCGGGAGCGATCATCTGCCCGTCGGGCAGGAGCACCGAGACCCTGTACGTCCCGGCCGGCAGGACGGCGCGGATCAGGCTGTCGTGGGCGTTGCCGACCGCGATCGTCCTGCGCGGACAGGAGCCCTGCGAGAACGAGAGCGCCGGGAGCGCCGGCG
>DASXXY010000227.1:0-1566 GCA_036502805.1 Gaiellales bacterium
GTCGCAGCAGCGCCCGCGCGGCGCGGGCGGGTGCTCGTCGCGGAAGTGCCGCAGCAGCACCGCGCGCCGGCACTCCGCCGCGGCCGCATACGCGCTGATCGCCTCGAGCGCATCCCAGCGCCGGCGGGCGAAGTGCCGCGAGGCGCTCTCGACCTCGCTCGCGCGACGGTGACCGACGGCCCGCAGCCGCAGCGTCCCGCGCGCCTCGTCGACGCGCCCGGGCTCCAGCTCGACGGCCCCGACCCGCTCGGCCACGGCCACGAGCGCACGCGCGCGGTCGCCGAGGCCGCCGAGCGCGACCGCGAAGCGCCCGTCGCCGTCGCTGCGCTCGGCGATCAGCGCGAGCAGGCCGTTGACGTCGTCGCGGCCGACCTCCGAGCGGCGGATGAAGTGCGCCACGAGGCCGCGGTCCGAGGGCGAGTGCAGGAGCACGCAGCGGGCCGGCGCACCGTCGCGCCCCGCACGGCCCGACTCCTGGTAGTAGCCCTCGAGCGAGGCCGGCAGCGACCAGTGCCAGACCGAGCGCACGTCGGCCTTGTCGACGCCCATGCCGAACGCCGTCGTGGCGACGATCACGCCGTCGCGCGAGGTCATGAAGCGCGCCTGGCGCGCATCGCGCTCGGCCGCGCCGAGGCCCGCGTGGTAGGCCTCGGCCGGCAGGCCCGCCGCGCGCAGGTGCCCGGCGACGTCGTCGCAGCGGTTGCGCGTGCCCGCGTAGACGATCGCGGGGCGCGAGCCGGCATCAGCGAGGCCCGCCGTGAGCAGCGCGAGCCGCGCGCGCTCGCCCTGCACGGCGGCGACGTCGAACGTGAGGTTCGGGCGATCGACGCCGGTGCGCACCTCGAGCGGGTCGCGCAGCCGCAGCGCGCGTCGGATGTCGTCGGCCACCCGGGGCGTCGCCGTCGCCGTGAGCGCCATCGTGCAGCGCGCGCCGACGGCGTCGCGCGCGTCGGCGAGCCGCAGGTAGTCGGGCCGGAAGTCGTGGCCCCACTCGCTCAGGCAGTGGGCCTCGTCGACCGCGAAGAGGGGGATCTCGCGGCCGGCGATGGCGCTGCGGAAGCGCGCGTCGCCGAAGCGCTCCGGGGCGACGAGGACGAGCGTGCAGGCGCCGTCGGCGAGCGCTGCGAGCACGGCTGCGGCCTCACCCGGCGGGAGCGACGCGTTGAGCACGCGCGCCGCGCCGTGGCCGGCCGCCGCGAGCGCGTCGCCCTGATCGCGCATCAGCGCGACGAGCGGGGAGATCACGATCGTGAGTCCGTCGAGCGCGAGGCCCGGCAGTTGGTAGCAGAGCGACTTGCCCGATCCCGTGGGCATGACGACGAGCGCGTCGCGCTCGGCGAACGCGGCCTCGACGGCCTCCTGCTGCCCCGGCCTGAACGACGCGTGGCCGAACAGGCGCTGCAGCTGCGCGGCAGCGTCCACCCCGGCAACCTACTTGCCGGGGTGGACGCGCGACCGCGCGGATCGTGACGTGAGACGGGCTCCCTAGGCCTCGACGGCGTGCACCGGCATGGCGCCGGCCGGGGCGGGCGCCGGGCGCCAGCCGCGCAGGCCGAAGAACGCGAT
>DASXXY010000228.1:0-7649 GCA_036502805.1 Gaiellales bacterium
CATCTACATGCTGCCGCTGACGATCGGCCTGCTCGCCGCCGGGCCGACCTCGGGCTTCCTCTCGGATCGCTTCGGCCAGCGCGTCTTCGCGACGGGCGGGATGCTGCTCTCGGCGCTCAGCTTCGGGCTCTTCCTGCTCCTGCCCACGAACTTCGACTACCCCTGGTTCGCGCTGATCCTGCTCCTGAACGGCGTCTCGATCGGGCTCTTCGCCTCGCCGAACCGCGCGGCCGTGATGAACAGCCTGCCGAAGCAGGACCGCGGTGCCGGCGGCGCGATGAACCAGACGTTCCAGAACTCGGCCCAGGTCATGTCGATCGGGATCTTCTTCACGCTCATGATCATCGGGCTCGCCGCGACTCTCCCCCACACGCTGACGGGCGGCCTCGAGGCGAACGGCGTCGGCGCCGCGACGGCGCAGCGCGTCGCGCACCTGCCGCCCGTGTCCATCCTGTTCGCCGCCTTCCTCGGCTACAACCCGCTCGAGCACCTGCTCGGCCCGCACGCGCTCGCCGCGCTCAGTGCGCACGACAGGGCCACGGTCACGGGGCGCTCGTTCTTCCCGCACCTGATCTCCGGCCCGTTCCGGCACGGCCTGCGCGAGGCGTTCTCGTTCGCCATCGCGGCCTGCCTCGTCGCGGCCGCCGCGTCGCTGATGCGCGGCGGGAAGTACCACGACGGCGACGCCCCCGGAGAGGACGAGGCCGAGCCGCTCGACGCCTGAGCTCGCCGCGTCGTGCAGCTCGCACAGCAGCGGGGCGTGCTCGGGGCCTGTCATGGCCGCATCTTCGGCCTGCCGCCGAGAGCACCTGGGGCACGTCCGGTCACCATCCGGTGACGGCTCGGGAGCGCTCGGCGCCTAGGGCGCGAAGATGTTGCTCGACGGCCGCAGGTGCGAGGCGATGCGCAGCACCGGCCAGGCTCCGAAGCGCAGCGAGTGCCCCGCGACGCCGACGAGCGGTCGCCGCACCGCCGTGAGCTCGAGGCCGTACTCGCGCGCGATGCGCGGCGGCAGCAGGGCGGTCGTCGCGAGCCGGTGGGCCGGCGTGACCATGCGCACGAGGCCGGGGAGCGGCGGTCGCAGGACCGCCGCCGCGACGGCGCGCGCGGGCTCCGTGACGGTGATCGTGGCGCTCTCGATCTGCGCCGTGAAGTACGCCTGCAGCTCCGCGAGCGTTTCCGGCACGACGCCGGCCGGCGTGCCGAAGAGCTCCGCGACGAGCGCCATCTCGCGGTGATAGCGCTCCTGGTCGACGGCTTCGAGCGGCCGTTCGAAGCGCTGGTAGGCGGCGAGCGAGCAGTGCACGAGCGTGGCGTGCACCCACAGCATCAGGTCGGGCTGCTCGGCCGAGTACGGCGTGCCCGGCGGGAAGCCGCCGAGCCGCCGCTCGGTCGTGCCCCGCACGGAGGCGTGCGCGGACCTGACGGCGCCCGCCACCCGGTCGGCCTCCTCCCGGCTGCCGTAGGTGATGAAGTAGAGCGCGCGCAGCGTGCGCACGAGCCTGCGCCAGAGGTCGCGGTCGTAGCTCGAGTGCGCGGCCACGCCCGCCGCCACGAGCGGGTGCGCGACCTGCAGGAGCACGGCGCTGCCGCCGCCCAGGAACGGCACCACGGGCGTGTTGCCGACGCGCCGGATGACGCTGTCCGGAGCGAAGTACCCGTCCGTGCCCGCGAGCCGCTCGGCGTGGCTGCGCGTACGCGTCCGGCGATCGCCCGTCACGGCGTCAGCCTACGCGCCCTGCGGCGCGCCTCGACGCGGGCGCCGCGGACGCGCGTGCTCCGCGGCCGGGCGGCGGCGGCAGTCGCCGCGCCGACGCCGCTGCGTCCGGGGGCCCGCGTGCTGAACTGTCGCGGTGCGGCGCATGAGCGATCGGACGGAGGCGGGACGCTGCTCCCTCGCTGCGCGGCCACGTCCGCGGCGGCGCCCGGCGCCGTGACGGACGTGCCGGCGTCCCGCGCGCACGACCGCGCCCACGCCATCGCCGGCGTGCGCGGGCTGGACCACGTCGGCATCACGGTGCCCGACATCGCCGAGGCGCGCGCCTTCTTCGAGGACGTCATCGGCTGCTGGACGCCGCTCCGCTTCGGGCCGTTCGGCGACCCGGTCGGCTCGCTCATGCAGGACCTGCTCGAGGTCGACCCGCGCGCCGTGATCGCCGAGGTCGACGTGCTGCGCTGCGGCACGGGCTCGAACATCGAGCTCTTCGAGTACCGCTCGCCCGGACAGGACACGCGGCTCGCGCGCAACTGCGACCTCAGCGGCCACCACCTCGCGTTCTACGTCGAGGACATCGACGCCGCGGTCGCGTACATGCAGGCGAAGGGCGTCCGCAAGCTGCTCGGGCCGTTCGCGGCCACGGACGGCCCGGCCGCAGGCCAGTCGATCAACTACTTCCAGGCGCCGTTCGGCACGTACATCGAGCTGATCTCGTACCCCGGCGGCATGGCCTACGAGGCGACGGCCGACGCCAGGCTGTGGAGCGCCCGCGACGCCGATGCCAGGGCGGTCGATCGCGGCCTCCCGGGGCTGATCGGCCTCGACCACGTCGGCGTCACCGTGCCCGACATCGCGCTCGCGCGACGCTGGCTCGAGCGCAACCTCGGCGCCGAGGCGCCGCTGCGCTTCGGGCCGATCGCGGACCCGAGCGGCACGCTGATGACCGACCTGCTCGACGTCGACCCGCGCTCGGCGATCGCGGAGATCGACGTGCTGCGCTGCGGCGCGGGCTCGAACATCGAGCTCTTCCAGTACTCCTCGCCCGACCAGGACACGCGCCTCGCCGCCAACTCGAGCTGGGCCGGGCACCACCTCGCGTTCTACGTCGACGACATCGACGTCGCCGCCGGGCAGCTCGGCAGGCGCCGGGGAGCGCGGCGGCTGCTCGGTCCGCTGCCCGTCACCGACGGCCCGGCGGCCGGGCAGTCGAGCAACTACTTCGGCACGCCGCTCGCAACCTACGTCGAGCTCATCTCCTACCCCGGCGGCATGGCCTACGAGGCCACGGCGGACGTCAGGCTGTGGAGCCCGAAGGACGCTCAGCGCTCCCGTGGCTGATGCTCGCCTCAGGCCGTGAGCGCCGCGACGAGCCCGGACAGCGACTCGAGATAGCGGTCGACCTCGGCGTCGCCCATGGCCACGCTGGACGCCGGGCCGGCACCCTCGATCGCCTCCCAGACGCCGCGATTTGCGTGCCACACGCGCAGCAGCGACCACAGCCGGCGGTCGAGGTCGGCACGCGCCTGCACGGCGTTCACGGGCTGCGTGCCGCCGAAGCAGTAGCCCGAGCGCGCGGCCAGCCGGTGCGCGCGCCACGGCAGGCCCGCCGCGCCCGCGATCTGCTCGATGCCGGCGGCGACGCGCTCGCCGAGAGCGGCCGCGCGCTCGTAGGCCCCGTCCACCAGCACCTCGGCGAGCGTCGCCCGGCACGCGGCCATCTGCAGCGCGCTGCCGAACAGCGTGCCGCCGGTCGCGTACCAGCCGTCGCGCTCGAACTCCGTGGCGAGCGCGCGCGTCATGCCGTAGGCGCCGACCGGGATGCCGCCGCCGATGGACTTCCCGAGCGTGACGATGTCGGGCTCGAGCCCGAGCCGCTGCGTCAGCCCGCCCGGTGCGCAGATCTGCGTGTGGGTCTCGTCGAGGACGAGCAGCGTCCCGGTCTCGCGCGTCGCGCGCCGCAGTGCGTCGTGAAAGCCGGGGGCCGGCTGGATGACGCCCTGGTTGTTCGTCATCGCAGGCTCGGTCAGGACGCACGCCACCTGCTCGTCGGCAAGCGCGAGCGCGAGCGCCTCGGGGTCGTTGAACGGGACGATCCGCACGTCGGCGAGCGCGGACGGACGGATGCCGGGGTGCTCGCTGACGATGCCCTCGGGCGTCGTGATCGCGAAGAACTCGTCGGCGGCGCCGTGGTAGTAGCCGTCGAAGAGCACGATGTCGGGACGACCCGTCGCATGGCGGGCGAGCCGCAGCGCCTCGACGTTGGCGCTCGTCGCCGCGAGCGTGAACTGCCATGCGGGCAGCGCGTAGCGCCGGCCGAGCTCGCTCGCGACCCAGGTCGCGTCCTCGCTCGGGAGGAGGAACTGGCCGCCCAGGGCGAGCCGCGCCGCGACCGCCCGCACCGTCGGCTCGGGCGCATGACCGCAGAACACGCTCGTGTCGGCGATGTTGAAGTCGGCATACGAGTGCCCGTCGACGTCGCTGAACGAGGCCCCGTGGCCCTCGGCCACCCAGACCGGCGCATGGTCGTAGAAGAGGTGCTGCCAGCTCGCGGGCACGCCGTTCGGCATCACGGCCCGCGCCTCGCGCGCGAGCTCCGCCGAGCGCGGGCGCGCCAGCGCGAAGCGCTCCTTCTCCTCGGCCAGCAGCCGCTCGACGAGCTCTCCGGAAACCGCCACGAAGCGAGGATACGCCTCGGCGACTACGGCGATGTCCCGACCCGCGGCACGCTCTGGCGCAGGCCCGCAGCCAGTCCGCCGTCGGCCGGCGGCCCGCTCGAGATGGCTGGCCTCGGGGTCGCGCGGAAGACGGGTCGGCGGCCGCGGACGGCTACCTCGGTCAGGCACCCGGCCGCGCCTCGCTATCGTCTCGGCGTGAGCAGCGAGAGGATCCTCGTGACCGGCTCGGCCGGCCACCTCGGTGAGGCGCTCGTGCGCGTGCTGCGCGACGCCGGCCGCGACGTCGTCGGCCTCGACATCCTGGCCTCGCCGTTCACCTCGGTCGTGGGCTCCGTCGCCGACCGCGGCGTCGTGCGCGCGAGCCTCGAGGGGGTCACGGGCGTGCTCCACGCGGCCACGCTGCACAAGCCGCACATCGGCTCGCACGACCGCCAGGCGTTCGTCGAGACGAACATCTCCGGCACGCTCGCGCTGCTCGAGGAGGCCGTCGCCGCGGGTGTCGGGAGCGTCGTCTTCACGAGCACGACGAGCGCCTTCGGCCGTGCGCTCTACCCGGGCACGGGGTCGCCCGCGGCCTGGATCACCGAGGACGTCGTGTCGCTCCCGCGCAACATCTACGGCGTCACGAAGGCCGCCGCGGAGGACGTCTGCGAGCTCGTGCAGCGCGACACCGGGCTGCCCGTGCTCGTGCTGCGGACGTCGCGCTTCTTCCCCGAGTCGGACGACCGCGACGACGTGCGCACGGCGTTCGCCGACGGCAATCTCAAGGCCAACGAGCTGCTCTATCGCCGCGCCGACATCGAGGACGTGGTCGGCGCCCACCTGCTCGCACTCGAGCGCGCGCCGGGGATCGGCTTCGCGAAGTACATCGTCAGCGCCACGACGCCGTTCCGCCGCGAGGACGCCGCCGCGCTCGCCGCGGACGCGCCCCGGCTCGTGCACGAGCTGTATCCGGATCTCGCGGACGAGTACGCGCGCCGCGGCTGGACGATGTTCCCCGCGCTCGACCGCGTGTACGTCAACGAGCGGGCGCGCCTCGAGCTCGGCTGGACGCCGCGCTACGACTTCCGCCACGCGCTCGACCGCCTCAAGGCGGGCGAGGACCCGCGCAGCGAGCTCGCGCGCGCGGTCGGCGCGAAGGGCTACCACGCGGTCACGACCGGCCCCTACACGGTGCGCTGACGCTCACCCGGGGTGTGAAGACGCGCCGCCCGGGTAGCACGGTGGGGTCCGGAGCTCGCAACGCCGGGCGAAACCGCAATCAGGAGCGCTCCCATGATCGCTGCACTGCCATTCGCACTCGCCGGCACGGGCTACGGCCTGATCGGCCTGCTCGTCATCATCCTGCTCGTCGTCCTCATCCTGCGCCTGATCTGAGGCGCGGCCCGCACGAGCCCGCGCGGCGCCTCGCGCCGCGCCCGCGGGCTCAGGACACTAGTGCGTGAGGACGGGAACGGGCGCCTCGGCGGCCTCGCCGGCCATTGCGTGGGCGGGACGCGGCACGCGCAGCTCGCCGCGCCGCTGCGGCCGGCGCACGCGCAGCTCGCCCGCCAGGAAGTACGAGCCGAGCACGAACGCGCCGGCGATGCCCTGCGCGACGACGCCCTCGACGTTCGGGAAGGTCGCGAACCAGGTGCCGAGCCAGCCGGGGAACGCGACGCCGAGCGGCGTCGCGCCGAACCAGCCGGCCTGCTGCATCTCCTGCACCTGCTCGCCGACCATGACCACGAGCACGACGCCGAGCAGCACGCCGGTGACCATGAGCATGCGCTTGTACGGCAGGCGCGCGTGGTTCAGGAACGTCACGCCGGCGACCGCTCCGACGAGCGCCGCGGCGATCGCGACGCCCGGGAGGATCACGGCCTGCCCGTACGAGATGCGCATGTTCTGGAGGAAGAGCACGATCTCGAAGCCCTCGCGGTAGACGCTCGCGAAGCCGAGCACGATCAGGCCGCGCGTGACCGCCCGCGACGAGCCCGTGTCCAGCAAGCGCTTCTTCGTGCGGTTGTGATGCCCGATCCACCCCGTCCAGTAGATGCGGTGGAAGAACCAGTTCGTGATCACGAGCAGCACGAGGATCGCCACGAGGCCCGTCGCCGCCTGCACGTCGAGCGCGCGTGCCGAGACGCTGCCGATCAGCCAGATCGCGGCGAACCAGGTCACGACCGTCGCGGCGAGGCCTGCACCGACGCCGATGCCGATCGGCCTCCGCAAGCCGCGGTTGGCCCCGCGCAGGCCTGCCGTGATGGCGGCCAGCACGAGTACGGACTCGAGGCCCTCGCGGAACACGAGCAGGCCGCTGTTGAAGGCCGCGGCGCGCGACGACAGATGCTGCCCCGTGGGATCGACGACACCGCCGTCGACCGCCTGCAGGACGACCACGGCGGCGAGCACGCCGAGCAGCGAGAGGAAGACCCAGCGATGTCGTCGTGTGAACGTCATGTCGCGCCGCCTTGCTTAGGAACCCCTAACGGAGCCTACATAGGACACCCTAAGGGCGCAAGTGCCCGGCGTGCGGCGACGCGCGAGCGGCAGTCGCCTAGGCAGCGAGCGAGCGAGCGCGGGCGAGCAGCGAGCCGGACCCGGTGAGCAGGGTCACGATCCACACGAGCACCGCCGCCGTGAGCGCGATGCCGATGCTGGACTGGATCACGCCGGTGTAGCCGCGCGGACCCGGATCCAGGAACGGATACGGGTACCAGTGCGTCGAATGGCCGCGGATCAGGCTGTAGACGACGTAGGCGAGCGGGAACGCGAGCCACGACAGGCCGCTGCGGAAGGCGATGCGGCGCCGCGTCGGGGCGATCAGCCAGTCGCCCACGATGACGGCCGGCATGACGTAGTGCAGCACGAGGTTGTCCCAGGGCACCGCCGTGAACTCCACGCCCTCGAGCCCGGCCAGCAGCAGCGAGAAGACGAGGCCGGTGATCGCGAGGTAGAGCGTGGCCGCGCCGCGCAGGAACGCGAGCCAGGCCGGCTCGCCCGCAGCCGTCAGCGCGAAGCCCGAGAGCAGCAGGACGAACCCCGCGAAGAGGTTCGCCTCCACCGTGAAGTAGCTGAGGAAGTTGCCGAGGTGGAGCCGGTGGCGCTCGTGCAGCGTCGCGAGCTCGATCACGAGCGAGCTGAGGCCGAGCAGGCCGAACGCCGCGCGGTAGATCCTGACGAGGGTGATCGCGGGCATCGCAGCGGGCGAAGCATCGCAGACGCAGGTGGGCGCCTCGTGCGCGCGGCAGCCTCTCGGCACGGTCGGACGGCGC
>DASXXY010000229.1:0-4463 GCA_036502805.1 Gaiellales bacterium
GTCGAGGTAGAGCTCGAGCCGCGGGATCCCGAGCACGTGCGCGAGCAGGTACTCGGCGTCGAGCTTCGCGGAGGGCACGCCCTTGCCCTCGAGGTACTCCCGCGTCGGGCCCAGGAGCTCGCGGATCGTGCTCAGGGCGCGTCCGCCCTCACGCGCTGCTCGCGGCCTCGAGGCTGCGGCGGCGGTCCTCGTCCTGGAGCGCCTGCGTGAAGGCCGAGAGATCGCCGGCGAGCACCGCGTCGAGGTTGTGGGCCGTGAACTTGATGCGGTGGTCGGTCACACGGCGCTCGGGGAAGTTGTAGGTGCGGATCTTCTCCGAGCGCTCGCCGGTGCCGATCTGCGACAGCCGCTCGGCGGCCTCGGCCGCGTTGCGCTCCTCGAGCGCGCGCTCGTACAGCCGGGCGCGCAGGATCTTGAGCGCACGCTCGCGGTTCTGGATCTGCGAGCGCTCGTCCTGGCACGAGATCACGATGCCGGTCGGCAGGTGCGTGACGCGCACCGCGGAGTCGGTCGTGTTGACCGACTGGCCGCCCGGGCCGGTCGCGCGCATGACGTCGATCTTGATGTCCTTGGCGTCGATCGCGACCTCGACCTCCTCGGCCTCGGGCAGCACGGCCACGGTCATCGTCGAGGTGTGGATGCGCCCCTGCGACTCGGTCTCCGGCACGCGCTGCACGCGGTGCACGCCCGACTCGAACTTGAACACGGAGTAGGCGCCGTCGCCCTTGACCTCGAACGTCGCCTCGCGGAAGCCGCCCTGGTCGCTGCCCGTCGCGCTGAGCGGCTCGACCTTGTAGCCGAGGCGCTCGGCGTAGGCCACGAGCATGCCGTAGATGTCGCCCGTGAAGAGTGCCGCCTCGTCGCCGCCTGCGCCGGGGCGCAGCTCGATGATGACGTCGCGGCCGTCGTTCGGGTCGCGCTCGACGAGCGCGAGCCGCAGCTCGTCCTCGACGGTCGCGAGCGCCGCCTCGCTGGCGGACAGCTCGGCCTCGAGGTAGGAGCGCATCTCGGCGTCGCTCTCGCCCTCGAGCATGCCGCGGGCATCCTCGATGCCCTGCGCGGCCGCGCGCCAGCGCTGCCCGAGCGCGGCCTGCTCGCTCAGCTCCTTGTGGCGGCGGCCGAGCTGCGCCATCCGCTGCAGGTCGGACGAGACCGCGGGATCGGAGAGCTCGCGCTCGATCTCGGCGAGCGCATGCTCGATCTGGGTGACCAGCTCCTCCACGCGCCCTAGCGTAGGCGAGCGTCCGAGCGGCACCGGGCAGCCGCTGCCGCGCGGGCGGTTCCCGCCGCACCGCACGCGGCGGCGCCCGGCGTTTGCCAAGCTGCCTGCGTGCGCAAGGTCAACATCCTCCAGACCGAGCTCGACCTCGCCTCCCTGCGCGAGGGCTACCGCTGGCGCGGCGCCGCCGTCGGGGAGGGCGCGGGTGGCGAGCAGATCGGCGCGTTCCTGTACGAGCTCGAGGACGGCCAGCGCAGCGCGCCGTACCGCTTCCACCACGGCAGCGAGCACTGGCTCGTCGTCGTCGCCGGGACGCCGCGCCTGCGCACCCCGGCCGGCGAGCGCCTGCTGCAGCGCGGCGACGTCGTCTGCTTCCCGCCCGGGCCGGGCGGCGCCCACCAGGTCGGCGGGCCGGGCACCGTGATGCTGCTCTCGCAGCGGCGCGAGCTCGACGCCGTCGAGTACCCGGACAGCGGCAAGATCGAGCTGCAGCCGCCGGGCGCGATCTTCCGCAGCGCCGACGCCGTCGACTTCTGGGACGGCGAATGAGCGAGCCGGTCAACCTCTACGAGCTCGCCGCCGAGGGCGATCCGAGCGACCCCGAGGGCTACCGCAAGCGCGAGGCCGCGGTCGGCCGGCCGATCGGCGGCGAGCGCCTGGGCGCCACGCTCTACGAGCTCGACCCGGGCGACAGCACGTTCCCGTACCACTACGAGTGCGTCGAGGAGGAGTGGCTGCTCGTGCTCACGGGCACGCCCACGCTGCGCGATCCCGACGGCGAGCACGAGCTCGTCCCGGGCGACCTCGTGTGCTTCCCGCCCGGCCCCGAGGGCGCGCACAAGCTCACGAACCGCTCGGGCGCAGTCGCGCGCATCCTGCTCCTCTCGACGGTGCCGAAGCCCGACATCAGCATCTGCGTCTATCCCGACAGCGACAAGGTCGCCGTGTGGCCACCGGGCAAGCGCCTGCGCATGACCGAGAGCCTCGGCTACTGGGACGGCGAGCTCTAGCTAGCGCCGTGCGCCCGAGCCGCCGCGCGCGGGCGGCTCAGGAGCGATGGATCAGGTACGTCACGTCGAGCGGGATCGGCTGGAGCGCGGCCCTGGCGGCACGGACGAGCCGGGCGCTCGGGTGCACGGGCGAGCGGAAGACGAGCACGACGCGCTCGCCGGCCGGGGTGCGCGTGACGACGCGGTAGCCGCCGGGAGGCGCGTCGGCGCGGCCCGAGAAGCTCTCGACGTCGACGTCCACGGCATCGTCGAACGCGTGGTAGGTCAGCATGGCGAAGCGGCCCCAGCCGGGATCGACGAACGACACCGGCGCGTGCTGGAACTGCGGTCCGAGCCAGTAGGCGCGATCGCCCGACGGCGCGCCCGAGGCGAGAGCCCGCAGCCGGCCCTGCACGAGGCTCGCCTGGCCGCCGCTCGACGACGAGGCGCCGCAGGCCGATGTGAGCGCCGCGACGGCGACGGCGAGCAGCACGAGCGTGGTGAGGCGGGCGCTGCGCATCTCGCTCTCACACATAGCGCAGGGGAGCGGCGTTTTCAGCGTGCACGCCGCCGGAACCGCCGGTGCCACGTGCGGCGAGCGCTCAGGCGGGGTTCGGCAGGCTCGCCAGGAACGCGTCGGGATGCTCGCCTCGACATGCGTCCCAGGCCGACGTGCGCTCCGCAGCCGACGGATGGCGGGCCTCGAAGCACGCGTTGACGTCCTTGACGTCGGCGAGCTCGCGAGCGCGCAGCGCAGCACCCGCGGGCGTGGCGCGGACGGCGTTCGCGCTGTCCCCGTAGTGCTGGCAGATCGCGCCGACGGTGCCGGTCGGGTCGTGCGGCGAGGTCTCCCCGTTGGCGTTCGTGACGCTGTACGCGCCGTGGTCTGCGTAGCAGCCGAGCCATTCACGACCGAGCGAGGCCTCGAGCTCGCGGGCGCTGCGCATCGCATCCTCGCTCGTCTGCTGCAGCAGCTCCTTGCCCGCGGTCACGTCGATCACGCCGCTCGCGGTGACGGCCGCGAGGTCGTCGCCGGCCGCGCCCGGAATGCCGTTCGGATCCTGCTTCACGGCGGCGCCGGGGTGGATCGACGTGAGCGCGAACTGCGCGCGGTCGGCGGCGTCGTCGGCGAGGAACGCATACGTCGTCACGGCCGTCGTGCGACCGGCGTCCGAGCACTGCATGCGCACGGGCAGGAACGTGACCGCGTCGGCGAAGTACTCGCACGTGGTGTCCGGCGAGCCGGGGGCCGGCGGCAGCTCGAGGTGCCGCACCTGCCGGCCGGCGAGCGTCTCGACGCCGAGGTCGCGGCTGCGCGGGATCGCCAGCAGCCGGCGCACGGCCGGAAGGTTGATCGTCTCGGAGAACGCTCCGGTGGACTCGATCACGCGCTGCGTGTAGATCGTGTTCGCCGCCGCATCGAAGCGCATGGAGACGCCGTCGGCGACGGCCGACTCCTCCGGGCCGCCCGTCGGCTCCGCCTCCCAGCGGCGGTACTCGCGGGGATTCGAGAGGCTCTGCCAGACCTCCTCGCCGACGGTGCCGTCGGCGCCGCGCGCGAGCTCGTGCAGGATCCCCGTCTGCGGCATCCGGTCGAGTGCGGCGCGGGCCTTCGCGATGGCGGACTGGCCGTGGTCGAACGGCTGCGCGAGCACGAGGACGAGCGCCGCGGCGAGCGCGACCGGCGTCAGCGCGAGCGCGCGCAGCCCGCGGCGGCGATGGCTGCGCGAGCGAGCGAGGTCGCGGTCGATGCCCGCCCGCAGGGCGGAGCGGAAGGCGTCGTGGGCGTGCGTGTCTGCGGTCATCGTTGCTCGCCTCCGGCGAGTGCGGTGCGCAGCCGGCGCAGTGCGCGCGAGACGCGCAGGCGCGCGGCGGCGGGTCGGATCTCGAGACGGCGGGCGACCTCCTCGTAGGCGAGCCCGTCGACCACGCGCAGCTCCACGGCCGCGCGCTCGCCCGGCCGCAGTGCCGCGAGCGCCGCGCCGAGCGCCGGCGACGGGGAGAGGCGGGCGTCGACGTCCGCGAAGCCGCGCTCCTCGCCGAGCTCGACCGGGAGGCCGAGGCGGCGGCGCGCGCGATCCTCGCGCCGGCCCTTGCGCAGCGAGTCGCGCAGCACGTTGCGTCCGATGGCGAACAGCCACGGCGCCGCGCTGCCGGAGCCGTCGTCGCGGAAGCGCCTGCGCGCGCGCCACGCGGCGGCGACCGTCTCGGCCGCGAGATCGGCGGCCGCGGCCTCGCCCACCGAGCGCGCGAAC
>DASXXY010000230.1:0-12128 GCA_036502805.1 Gaiellales bacterium
GCCCCGGTGCCGGCGCTCGCGATCGCGGCGGTGGACGCGGGTCCGGCGGTCGACATCAACCGGCTCTGCGGCCTGCCGCCAGCGTGGGCTCCGGACGGGCGCGCGTTCACGTGCGCGACGCCCGACCAGGCGAAGCTGCAGGTCATGGACGCGAGCGGGCACGTCAACGCGACGAGGCCCGGCACGCTCGCGCTGTGGTCGGCGGGCGGGCGGCTCGCCGTCACGTCCGGTGCCGCGACCTCGGTGCTGGACGAGAGCGGCGGCCTGCGCGCGAGGGTCGCCGGGGTCGCCCGGGCGTGGTCGCCGGACGGGCGCCTGCTCGCGGTCGCGCGCCCGGCCGGGCTCGTGCTCGTGCAGCCCGGGCACCCGCGCTCGGCGCGCGTCGTGTCGGACAGCGCCGGCGCGACGTGGGCGCAGTTCACGCCCGACGGCCGCGAGATCGCGTTCACCGCAGCGACGGGGAGCCCGCGGATCGCCTCCGTGACCGGTGGCGCGGCGAGGCGGTTCGCCGCGCCGCCCGGCGGCGCATGGTCGCGCGACGGCCGCTACGCGGTCGCCGTGGCGGTCGGGCACCTGGTGCACGTCGTGCTGCGCGACCGCCTCGGGCACGTGCGCACGGTCTCCGGGCCGCTGCCCGAGGACGACCAGAGCGAGAACGACGTCGCGTGGGCCGACGACGGCTCCCGCCTGCTCTACGACACGAGCGTCACGGGGCTGCCGGAGCTCTGGTCGATGCACGCCGATGGCAGCGCGCAGACGCGTCTCACGGCGACGGACTGGCCGATCGCGGGGCCGGCCTGGAACGCCGCCGGCACGCGCATCGCCTACAGCTCGACCGGGTTCGCGAACGGCAGCATCGTGCTCGCCGACGCGCGCGGGGCGAAGGTCGCGCTGCTGCCGGCCGTCACGCCCGGCGAGCCCTCGCTCGACGACAGCCCCAGCTGGGCGCCGGACGGAGGGCGCATCGCCGTCGCGAACGGCACGGCGGGCGGTGCGACGGTGCTCGGCGTCTCGGGCGGCGGTCGCAGCGACCTCGCCGTCGACGGCGTCGCGCCCGCGTGGTCGCCGGACGGCGCGACGATCGCGTTCGTCGACCTCGACGACGGCACCGTCTGGGGCAGCCGGCCGGACGGCGGCGACCGCCACCGCCTGCTGCCGCCGGCGACCGTCGGCGTGCGGGCGCTGGCCTGGTCGCCGGACGGCAAGCAGCTCGCCTACAGCACCGACGCGGGCATCTACGTCGCGTCACCCGACGCCCGCGGCCCCGCACGCACCGTCGTGCGCGCCGATCACCCGAGCCGTCCGAGCTTCTCGCCGGACGGCAGCGAGATCGCCTACGCCGCCGAGATCGGAGGCGCCCACCCGTACCGCGCCGTCGCCGTCGTGGGCGTCGACGGCAGCGGCCGACGGCAGCTCACGCAGGGCCCGTACGACAGCGGCGACCCCGCCTGGCGGCCGGCGTCCGGCTAACGCCGGGGCGCGCTCGCCGCGTGCCTAGTCGTAGGCCTTGACGCGGCGGTAGAGCGTGTCGCGCTGCACCGGGCGCTTGCCGGCGGCGCGGATCAGCCGGCAGAAGTCGTCGACCGATGCGCAGTAGGTCGTGCCGGCCGCGGAGACCACGTTCTCCTCGATCATGATCGAGCCCAGGTCGTCGGCGCCGAAGTGCAGCGCGACCTGCCCGATCTTCAGCCCCTGCGTGACCCAGGACGACTGGATGTGGTCGACGTTGTCGAGGTAGAGCCGCGAGACGGCCTGCGTGAGCAGGTAGTCGAACGACGTCGGCGTCTCCTTGACCTGCTGCCCGAGGCGCGTGTTGTCGGGCTGGAACGTCCACGAGATGAAGGCGCGGAAGCCGTGCATCTCGTCCTGCAGGTCGCGGATGCGGCGCATGTGCTCGACGCGCTCCGCGAGCGTCTCGACGTGCCCGTACATCATCGTGGCGGTCGTCGACATGCCCAGGCGGTGCGCCTCGCGCATGACGCCGAGCCAGTCCGCCGTCTTCGTCTTCTTGGGTGCGATGATCGTGCGCACGCGGTCGACCAGCACCTCGCCGCCACCGCCGGGGAGCGAGTCGAGGCCGGAGTCGCGCAGGCGCGAGAGCGTCTCGGCGACCGTCAGCTTGGAGCGCCGCGAGATGTGCTGGATCTCGGGCGGCGAGAGCGCGTGGAGGTGGATCTTGTAGCGCGCCTTGATGCCCGAGAAGAGGTCCTCGTACCACTCGATGCCGAGATCGGGGTGGTGGCCGCCCTGCATCAGGACGGCGGTGCCGCCGAGCGCGAGCGTCTCCTCGATCTTCTTGTGGATGACCGGCTTCGGCAGGACGTAGCCCTCGCGCGTGTCGCCCGGGCGGCGGTAGAACGCGCAGAAGTCGCAGTCGGTGATGCAGACGTTCGTGTAGTTGATGTTCCGGTCGACGATGAACGTGACCTCGTCGGGATCGCTCTTGCGCGCGCGCATCTCGTCGGCCGCGCGGCCGATCGAGACGAGATCGCGCGAGCGCAGGAGCGCCGCCGCGTCGTCGTCGTCGAGGCGGCCGCCGTCGAGCACGCCGGCGAGGATCGACGAGACGGTGCGGGGGGCGACGTCGACTGCCATCGGCGTCAGCGTACGCGAGCCGTATCGGCGAAGCGCAGCTCGGGCGTGCCCGGGATCGCGCCCCGCTCGGCGGCCAGCTCGTAGAAGCGCGCGAGCCCCGTGCGCTCGCGCTCGCCGAAGCCGTAGCGGAGCTTCTCGAAGTAGCGCGCGAGGTAGCCGGCCGGGAAGCCGTGCTTCTCGGCCGCGGCCTTCGCGACCAGGTCGGCGTGCTCGGCGGACTCCGCGACGGCGCTGCGCAGGGCCGCGTCGAGGCGCCCGAGCGCGTCGGCGTCGCAGTCGCGCTGCGCCGCCCACACCGCGAAGACCATCGGCAGGCCCGTGCGCTCGCGCCAGAGCGCGCCGAGGTCGTGGTGCGGTGTCGGGTCGGCGAACGCGGAGTGCAGCGCGGCGTCGCCGATCAGGAGCTTCGCGTCGGCCTCGGCGTCCTGGTCGAGGATCTCCGCGCCGGGCACGAGCACCCGCACGAGCACGACGGAGGTCGCCGAGTCGCGCGTCACCGCGACCGTGCGGACGGCCGGCAGGGGCAGCTGCGTCACGAGCTGTACCGACTCGACGGCGCCGTCGCTGCCGATGCACAGCGACGGCAGCAGCACGTAGCGCTCGGGATTGCGCGCGTACTCGATGCTCGAGACGTTGGCGACGTCGAGCTCGCCGCCGGAGAGCAGGCGGTTCAGCTCCGTCGGCACGGCTGCGACCTCCTGCACCTCGTCCGCGTCGAGATGGCGCGAGAGCGCCCACTCGACCGGGAAGGTGTTGATGTAGGAGACGCGGCCGAGTCGCAGCATCAATCGAAGCGGCGGACGACATTGTAGAACGAGTCGCGCTGGACGGGGACGCGCCCGGCCTCGCGAATCGTGCGCACGAGCGAGGCGACCTTCTCCTCGGTCGGCGTGACGGCGCCGGCCGCGTGCGCGATCGTCTCCTCGATCACGGTGCCCTGGATGTCGTTCGCGCCGAAGTGAAGGGCAACTTGGGCGAGCGGCGTCGAGATCATGATCCAGTAGGCCTTGATGTGCTCGATGTTGTCGAGCATGAGGCGCGAGACGGCCTGCATCTTGAGGTCGTCGTGGCCGCTCGTGAACGTCCAGCCGCGGCGCTCGAAGACCGTGTTCTCGGGGTGGAACGGGAGCGGGATGAAGGCCATGAAGCCGCCCGTCTCGTCCTGCAGGCCGCGCAGGCGGAGCAGGTGGTCGACCCGCTCCTCGTACGTCTCGACGTGGTTGTAGAGCATCGTGCAGTGCGTCTTGACGCCCATCCCGTGGGCCAGGCGGTGCACCTCGAGCCAGATGTCCGGGTGCTCCTTGCCGGGCGCGACGATCTTGCGTACGCGGTCGGCGAAGACCTCCGCGCCGCCGCCGGGGAGCGTCTCCACGCCGGCCGCGAAGAGCTCCTTGAGCACCTCGGCGTGCGTCAGGCCCGAGAGCTTCGTGATGTGGTGGACCTCGGACGCCGTGAAGCACTTCAGCGTCACGTCGGGCAGCGCGCTCTTGAGGCTGCGCACGAGGTCGAGGTAGTAGTCGAGGTCGAGGTAGGGGCTCTCGCCGCCGACCATGTGGATCTCGCTGAAGGCCTCGTGCTCGTAGTGCTTGACGGCGTGCTGGGTGAGCGGGCCGATCTCCCACGTGTACGCGCCGTCCTGCTTGTTCGTGCGCGCGAAGGCGCAGAACTTACACTTCACGCGGCAGACGTTCGTGTGGTTGAGGTAGAGGTTGTTGACGAAGTAGACCTCGTCGGTGCCGCCGCGCAGGCGGCGGGCCTGGTCGGCGAGCTCGCCGAGGCCGAGGAGGTCGTCGCTCTCGAGCAGCGCGACGCCGTCGTCGAAGTCGAGTCGCTCGCCCGCCATGATCTTCTCGCGGACGGGGTCGATCAGCGTGCGCGTGAGCGTGCTAGCCATCAGCTCTCAGTGGTCGCGGGTGGTCGCTGCCTGCACGATAGCCTCGAGCGCCCGCCGGTCACTGCGGTCGGGCAGCGCGGCGAGCGTGGCGCGCGCGCGCTCGGCGTGCTCGAGCACCGCGCGGCGCGTGTCGGCGATCGCGCCGCACGCTGCGACGCGCGCGAGCACGCCGGCCACGTCGGCCGCGGCGCGCTCGCGGTCGGCCAGCGCCGCCGCGACGTGCTCGTCGCGCTGGGCGGCGAGCAGCAGGGGGAGCGTGACCGTGCCGTCGAGCAGGTCGACGCCGAGCGCCTTGCCGGTCGCCTCGGGGTCGCCGTCGCAGTCGAGCAGGTCGTCGGCCAGCTGGAAGGCGATGCCGAGCTGCTCGCCGAAGCGCTCGAGCGCCTCGACGCCCGCGCGCTCGAGGCCGCCGAACATGCCCCCGAGGCCGCATGCGGCGGCGAACAGGCGGCCGGTCTTGAAGAGGCAGCGCTCGAGATAGGCCTCGACCGTGATCTCGGGCCGCCGGGCCTGCTCGCTCTGCAGCGCCTCGCCGCGCGCGAGGTCGAGCGCGGCCCGGGCGAGCACGGCGACGGCGTCGGGCGAGCCGGCGCGCGTGAGGCCGGCGAAGGCGAGCGCGAAGAGGTGGTCGCCCGTCGCGCGCGCGAGCGCCTCGCCGTGGCGGGCCCACACGGTCGCGTGGCCGCGGCGCAGCGGCGCGGCGTCGAGCACGTCGTCGTGCACGAGCGTCGCCATGTGCACGAGCTCGCAGGCGCAGGCCGCGATCTCGAGCTCGGGCCGCTCGCGCGCGTCCGGCGGGGCCGCGATCAGGACGAGCAGCGGCCGCAGCCGCTTGCCGCCCGCCGCGAGCGTCTCGCGCGACGCGCGGCCGACGAGGTCGTCGGCGAGCTGGGCCGCGAGGCGCTCCTCGACGGCGGCCAGGAACGGCAGCGTGCGGGGCCCGGCGAGCGTGCTGACGTCGCTGGCCACGACGGTCACGCGACGACCTCGCCCACGTGCAGGGCGACGATGCCGCCCGCGAGCAGGCGGTAGCGGACGTCGGTCATGCCCGCCCGGTGGAACGCCTCGCCGAGCTGCTCGGGGCCGGGGAAGCGCCGCACGGACGCCGGCAGGTAGGAGTACGCGCCGCCGCGGTCGAGCACCTTGCCGAGCGCCGGGATGCCGCGGTCGAACCAGAGCGAGTAGAACGACTTCAGCGCACCCCGGCTGGGCCGCGTGATCTCGAGGCAGACGACCCTGCCGCCCGGGCGGACGACGCGCGCGAGCTCGCGCAGACCGGCCTCCGGGTCGGGCAGGTTGCGCAGGCCGAATGCGATCGTGGCGGCCGCGTACGAGTCGGCGGCGAACGGCATGGACGTCGCGTCGCCGCGCACCCACTGGATCGCCGCTCCCTCCTCGCCGGCCGCCTTGCGCGCGGCGCGCTCGAGCATCTCGGCCGAGAAGTCGAGCCCCGTGACCTGGCCGCTGCGCCCGACGGTGCGCGCCAGCTCGAGCGCGAGGTCGCCGGTTCCGCAGCAGGCGTCGAGCACCGTCGCGCCGCGGCCGACGCCGCTCTCGCGCGCGGCGATCGAGCGCCAGCGGCGGTCGAGGCCCGCGGTCATGAGCGTGTTCATGAGGTCGTACGGGCCGGCGATGCGGTCGAACATGCGCTCCACGTCGGCCGGGTCGAGCCGGTCGCGGACGGGGTTCATGCCGTACCCCAGCGGCGCAGCAGGTCGTGCTCGACGCCGAGCAGGTCGAGCGCCTTGCCGGCCACGAAGTCGACGGCGTCGGCGAGCGTGTCGGGCTGCGTGTAGAACGCCGGCATCGCCGCGAGGATCAGGGCGCCGGCCTGGCGCAGCTTCAGCAGCACCTCGAGGTGGATCGCCGAGAGCGGCGTCTCGCGCGGCACGAGCACGAGCCGGCGGTCCTCCTTGAGCGCGACGCTCGCGGCACGGTGGATCAGGTTCGACTGGCCGGACGAGGCGATCGTGCCCGCGGTCGCCATCGAGCAGGGGCAGATCACGTAGCCGTCGACCTTGGCCGAGCCCGAGGCGTAGGGCGCGAACCAGTCCGACTCGTCGTAGAGCGTCGTGCCGGCGCCGCCGAACTCGTCCACGAAGCGCCGCACCGCTGCGGCGGGGGCGAGGCTGCGGTCGCGGTAGACCTCGTATGCGATGACCTCGCCGGCGGCGCTCGAGGCGCACACGCCGACCTCGGCGCCCGACGCCGTCAGGCCGGCGAGCACGCGCGCGGCATAGGGCGCACCCGATGCACCCGTGATGCCGAGGAAGAAGCGCACAGGGGCAGGGTAGCCTCCCCGGCGCGGTCACCGGGCCGAGGGGCGTTGTGCGCGCATTGCGCCGCCGGCGCGTTCAGGTGACCCGAACGCGCCGGCGCTGCGGAGAGCGCTAGGCGAGCCCCTTGCAGGCCGCGGCCTGATCGGCCTTCGTGCTGCCGCCGTTCGTGATCGTCGAGACGAGCGTCGCGACGCACTTGATCTGGGCGGTCGTGAGCGTGCCCTTGAAGGACGGCATCGGCGATGCGCCGTTCGTCAGGCGCGTGACGGCGAGCGCCACGTCGGGATGCGCGTTGTCGAGGTTCGGTCCGATGTTGCCGCCCCAGCCCATCGCCTTCAGCGTGTGGCAGCTGCCGCAGGACTGCTGCTTCGTGAACGCCACGCCCGGGCCGGTCGCGGTCGCGTTGCCCTCGATGTTGGGCGCGCTCGAGCCCTTCCAGGTCAGCGTCAGGAGCAGCACCATCATCGCGCCGGCGAAGCCGATGGCGATCGGGCGGCGCGAGACGCGGCGCTCCTTCGTGCGATCGATGAACGGCAGCGTGACGAGGATGCCCATCCAGATCGACGGGATGATGATCGTGGCGACCAGCAGGAGGTTCGGGTCGTCGAACACGCGCAGCAGCTGGAAGAGGAAGAAGTAGTACCAGTCGGGCCGTGGGTCGTAGATCGCGACCGCGGAGTCGGCCTTGTCCTCGTAGAGCGGGCCGAGGATGCCGCTGTGCGTGCCGTTCGCCGTCGCGTGCCAGAGGATCGCGAGGCCGACGATCAGGAGCACGAAGAAGAGGTTGACGACGATGTCGTGGAAGATCGCGTTCGGGAAGAACGACTTGCCCGTCTTCTTCTGGTAGGCGTACTCGCGCAGGTACGCCTCGCGGCGCTCGCGGGCGGTCAGGCGTGCCATCGGGCTTCTCCCTGGCCGGAAACTGCGGGGCGGGCGGTCATCGGGAGCTCTCCACGGCCTCGCGCGCCGCGGCCTCGTCGTAGCGCTGGCGCGACCAGGGCGGCGACGTCACGCCGAGGCGGACGACGAGCCACATGTGGATGAAGATGAACGTGAAGATCCCGCCCGGGATCACGAGCATGTGCAGCGAGTAGAAGCGCGAGAGCGTCTGATCGCCGAAGACCGGGCCGGCCTTGAAGAAGTTCGCGAGGTAGGGGCCGACGATCGGGCCCGTGCCGTTGATGTTGACGCCGACGACCGTCGCCCAGTAGGCGCGCTGGTCCCACACGAGCAGGTAGCCCGTGAACGACATCGCCATGACCATGATGAAGAGCAGCCCGCCCGTCACCCAGGTCAGCTCGCGCGGGTACTTGTAGGCGCCGAACACGAACGTGCGCGCCATGTGCAGGAAGAGCAGGATCACCATCACCGACGAGCCCCACTTGTGCATCCCGCGCACGAGCCAGCCGAGCGTCTCCTGATCGGTGATGTAGCGGATCGACTCGTAGGCCGAGCCCGGATCGGGGTGGTAGCTCATCGCGAGGATGACGCCCGTCGTGGCCTGGAGCAGGAAGACGGTCAGGAGCGAGGAGCCGAGCGTCTGCAGCCAGGAGGTGTCGCCCGGCACCTTGCGGAAGAGGAACGACTCGACGAGGCCGACGAAGCCGGTACGTTCCTCGACCCACTCGAGGGGCGCATCGACGACGAGCTCCTTGGCGGTCGGGCGTGTGCGAGGCATCGGGTCTGCTCCTAGCCTTGCGGGGCGTCGGGATAGAGGTACGAGAGGATCCCGTCGACCGGCTGTCCCGGGCCCTTGAGCTGATGGCGCTTGAGGCTATCGTCCATCGCGTAGAGCTGACCGAGGACGAGGTGGCCCTTGTCGTTGATGGACGTCTCGTAGCGGTTCAGCGGGCGCACGGGCGGGCCCGCGATGCGCCGGCCCTGGCTGTCGTACTGGCCGCCGTGGCACGGGCACGCGAATCCGGTCGCGTTGGCCTGCACGGGGCAGCCGAGGTGCATGCAGGTGTTCGCGATCGCGGTGAACTTCTGGTTGCCGTCGTTGCGCACGTAGACGAGGCGGCGCGAGAGGCCCGAGAGGTCGTCGGGCCGGCTCTCGAACGTGACCGCGTGCCACGGGATCTCACCGGACTTGGCGGCCGGGTAGAGCGTCGCCGGCCCGATGTCGATCGAGAACTCCTTGATCGTCTTGAACGACGGGGCGAGCACCGCCACCGTCACGGGGACCGCGATGATCACGCTCATCAGCGCGCCGAGGCCGACGGTCGCACCCGTGAGCAGCTTCTGCCTGCTCATCGCCGCTTGCGCGGACCCGGGATGCGCAGCGGCGGCCGCGGCTTCGCCGGGCGTCGTGCGGTGCTCCTGATTATCGGCGGGCGTCTCCGCCACGGCTGGGACCTCCGGTCGCGATGTGCCAGGCAGCATTACAGCCGATCCGGCGGCTGACCGCAACGCTGCTACCTCTGCCACGAACTTTGCCCGCTGGGCCGCCGCGGCGCGGCAGTCGGCCCGGCCGCGGCGCCTGCGGGGCCGGAGCTCGCGCCGCGCTCAGATGCCGCGCCGCCGGCCGCCCGCCGCGGCGGCGCGCACGGCGGCCGCGAGCGGCGCGATCGGCAGCTCGGCGACGCGCAGCAGCGAGTCGCCGGCGGCGACCGACTCCGGCGCGGGCAGGGCGGCCGCCAGCGCCGCCACCTCGGGCTCGCTGCGCGCCGCCACGCCGAGCGCCACGCGCGTCACGACGTCGCCCGCGATGCCCGCGTCGACGAGCCGCGGCCGCCGTCCGTGAGCCGCCGCGACGACTGCCAGGAGCTCGCGGTAGGTCGTGCGATCCTCGCCCGCCAGGTCGTAGCCGGCGGGCGCCGCGGTCTCGGCGCCCGCGAGCCACACGAGCGCACGCACGGCGTCGGCGGCGGCGACGGGCTCCGTGGCCCGCCGCATCCAGGCCGGGCAGGGGATCACGGGCAGGCGGTCGCCGAGCGCGCGCAGGATCACGACCCAGGGCGCGCCGGCCCCGATCACGGGCGCGCAGCGCACGACCGTGACCCGCTCCGGGTCGCCGCCCGGCGCCGCCACGGGGGCGCCCAGCCGCTCGACGCGGATGATGCGCGCGGCGCCGCCGGCGAGCAGCGCGGCCTGCGTGGCGGCGACGGCGTCGGGTCCGGCCTCGCTCGAGCCGAGGTCGAGCACGCAGGCGCAGTCCGTCGTCGCGCGCGTGAGCGAGCGCTCGTCGAGCGGGTCGGCCCAGTCGCGCTCGACGCCGAGCATGCCGGCGATCGCAGCCTGGCGGCGGTCGAGGGCGCGGACGCGCCAGCCCTCGGCCACGAAGATCGGGATCGCGAGCCTGCCCAGGAAGCGGCTCGCGCCCAGGACCGCTACGAGCGGCGCCATCCGCGGCGCTGCCTCGGCGCCGCAGCTCCGCCCCCCGTGCGCGGGAGGTCGATGCCGAGCGAGGCCCAGCGCTCGTCGACGCGCGCGCGCACGTCCTCGCTCATGCGCGCGACCTCCGGCCACTCGCGCGGATAGCCCTCGCCGGGCCACGTCCTCGTCGCGTCCAGCCCGAGCTTGCCGCCGAGCGACTGCAGCGAGGGTGCGTGATCGAGCTGGTCGAGCGGCCCGCTCGCGCGCTCGACGTCGCGACCGGGGTCGACGTTGGCGCCGACCTGCCAGGCGACCTGCGCGTAGTCGTGCACGTCGACCCACTCGTCGACGACGACGACCATCTTCGTGAGCGAGAGGAGGCCCGTGCCCCAGACCGCGTGCATGACCTTGCGCGCATGGCCGGGGTAGGCCTTGCGGATCGCGATGATGCAGCAGTTGTGGAACGCCCCGGCGACCGGCAGGTCGTAGTCGACGAGCTCGGGCAGCGTGGCCCGCAGCGCCGGCAGGAAGAGGCGCTCGGTGGCCTTGCCGAGCCAGGCGTCCTCGGCCGGTGGCGGGCCGACGAGGATGCTCGGGTAGATCGCGTCGCGGCGCATCGTCATGCCCGTCAGGTGCAGCACGGGGAACGGCTCCGCCGGCGTGTAGTAGCCCGTGTGGTCGCCGAACGGGCCCTCGGGGGCGAGCTCGCCGCGCTCGCAGTAGCCCTCGAGCACGATCTCCGCGCGTGCGGGCACCTGCAGGTCGACGGTCTTGCACTGCACCATCTCGACCGGCTTCCCGCGCAGGAAGCCCGCCACCATCATCTCGTCGACGTGCTTGGGCGCCGGGCACGAGCCCGCATAGGCCGTGATCGGGTCGCTGCCGATCGAGATCGCGACCTCCATGCGGCCGGCGCCGTCGCGCCAGTCGGCGGCGGCGTCCTTGTGGATCTGCCAGTGTAGGCCGGTCGACGTCGCGTCGTACTTCTGCAGCCGGTACATGCCGACGTTGCGGCCGCCCGTGCGCGGGTCCTTCGTGAACACCGAGGGCAGCGTGATGAACGGGCCGCCGTCCCCCGGCCAGCACGTCGGGATCGGCAGGCGGTCGAGGTCGGGCCGCTCGAGCACGATCTCCTGGCAGGGGCCGCTGCGCACCGTCTTCGCGCGCGAGTCGGCGAGCGACTTGAGCGTGCCGAGCGCGCGCACCTTGTCGCCGAGGCCCTGCGGCGGCTGCAGCTCGAGCACGGAGGCGACCTTCTCGCCGAGCTCGTCGAGCCGCTCGACGCCGAACGCGAGGCACATGCGGCGCTCCGTCCCGAACTGGTTGATCAGCAGCGGGAGCGCCGATCCGCGCACGTTGCGGAAGAGCAGGGCGGGCCCGCCGGCCTTGACGACGCGATCGGCGATCTCGCTGATCTCGAGCTGCGGGTCGACCTCGGCCGTGACCTCGACGAGCTCGCCCTCGCGCCCGAGCAGGTCGATCCACTCGCGCAGGTCGTCGCAGATCACGAGCGGGAGGCTAGCGGCTGTCCGCCGCCGACCGTCACGCCGTCGGCGCGGCGCCGTCGCCGCTACGCCGTCAGGCGCGCGTGCGCGAGCTGGGCCTCGACCACGTCGCGCCCGGCGACGAGCGCTGCGACCGGCAGGGGGTCGCTCTCGAGGCGCAGCGCGCGGGCGGCTCGCCGCAGCCCGTCGTAGTCGATCACGCCGGCCAGCGCGAGCGCCGTCGCGGCCCACAGATCGGTGTCGGCGTCGCCGCGCGCGCGCACGGCAGCAGCGGTGCCGATCAGGCTCGCGAGCGCGTCGATCGCGGCGAGGTCGCCGATCGCAGCGACCCACACGAGGCCCTGCGCGTAGAGGTGGTCGCCGCAGAGCAGCCGCTCGCCGTCGTCGTGCGGGGCGAACAGGCGCGGGTGGCCGTAGTGCAGCAGGTAGCCCTCGTAGATCGCCTCCATGCCGGCCGCGAACGGCTCGCCGCAGAGCGGCGCCCAGACCTCGCCGCCGCGCCGCGCCTCGGCCGCCAGCAGCGTCGTCGCGAGCGCGCCG
>DASXXY010000231.1:0-5337 GCA_036502805.1 Gaiellales bacterium
CGCGGCACGCCGCTGCTCGTCGCGTTCGTGACACCCGGCTGCGGCGACTGCGACGCGCTCCTGCGGCGCGTCGGCGCGCTGCACGGCGGCGCGCGCGTGGTCGCGCTCTCGGAGGGTGGCGACGTCGCCGGCGCCGAGCCCGACGCGGCCGATGCGCAGGGCCGCGGCGGCGGTGCCGTCCAGCGCGCGCTCGGCGTGACCGGATTCCCCTCGCTGCTCGCGATCGACGGCCGCGGACGGCTCGTCGCGGCGTTCGACGGCCTGCCGAGCGCCGCGGCCGTGCAGGGCGCCGTGCGCAGGGCCGTGGCGGCGTGAGACGGCTGCTCGCGCCGGCGCTCGGGCTCGTGGCGCTGATCGCCGCCGCGCTCCTGATCGCGGGTGCGCTCGGCGCCTTCCGGCCGGGAGCCGCGCCCGAGCATCACTGGACGATCGCCCAGATCTCCACCGAGCTCATGTGCCCGACCTGCAAGACGCGGCTCGACCAGTCGACGTCGCCGCAGGCCAACCAGATCCGCCGCGAGCTGACGCGCATGCAGGCGCGCGACGAGAGCAGCACGGCCGTCAAGCGCACGCTCCAGGCGGAGTACGGCTCCGAGGTGCTCGCCGACACGCCGCACAGCGGCTTCGGCGTGCTCGCGTGGCTCGGCCCGACCGTCCTCGTGCTCGCGGGCGTCGGCCTGGCGGTGCTGCTCGCACGCCGCTGGCGCGGGGCGGCGACGCCCGTGCCGGAGCTCAGCGACGTCGAGCGCGGGAGGCTCGAGCGCCAGGTCGACGACGAGCTCGCGCGGCTCGAGTGAGCCCGGCCACGCTCGCAGTGGCGTTCGGCGCGGGCGCGCTCTCGTTCGCGACGCCGTGCGTGCTGCCGCTCGTCCCCGCCTACCTCGCGGCCGTCGGCGGGGCCTCGGTCGACGATCTGCGCGCACGCCGGGGCGTGGGGCGGACGTTGCGCGGCGTGGCGCCGTTCGTGCTCGGCTTCGCGGTCGTATTCGTCGTCTTCGGCGCGCTCGTGGGAGCCGCCGGATCGGCGCTCGACGACTGGCGCGACGAGGTCGCGAAGGGCTCCGGCATCATCGTCGTCGCCATGGGGCTCGCGCTCTCCGGCGCGCTGCCGCTGCCGGCGCTGCCTGGTCTCACGGGCGGCGTGCGGCGACCGCACTCGGCCCTGCTGCTGGGCGGCGCCTTCGCGCTCAGCTGGACGCCCTGCGTCGGGCCGGTGCTCGCGGCCGTGCTCGCCCTCGCCTCGGTGCGCGGCGGCGCGCTGCAGGCCTCGCTCCTGCTCGGCGCCTACGCCGCCGGCCTCGCCGTGCCGCTGATCGCGAGCGCCGTCGCGTTCGACCGCGCGCTCGGCGCGGCCTCGTTCCTGCGCGACCGCTACGGCGTCATCCGCGTCGTCTCGGGCGTCGTGCTCGTCACGCTCGGGCTGCTCGTTTTCTTCGACCGCACGTGGTGGCTCTCGGTCGCCGTCAGCCACGTGCTGCGCGTCGTCGGGCTCGACTCGCTGACGACCTGAGCGCACGTCCCTCGGGTACCCTCAGGCGGATGGCAGTGATCCACGTCCACGGCGCCGACCTGATGATGTTCAGCCGCGTCGAGACGCAGCTCGCGCCGCTCGGCCACAGCGTCAAGCGCGCGCGGCCCGATCTCGGCGGCGCGGCGCCGGATGTCTGCATCTGCGACGTGGAGCGCGTCGAGCCGGCGCAGAGCGTCGCCGACCTGCGGCCCGCGAAGCTGCTCGGCTTCGGCTCGCACGAGCAGCCGGACGCGCTCCGCGCCGCCCGCCGCGCGGGCTTCGACCGCGTCGTCGCCCGCTCCGCGATCGCCGACCGCTGCGCGGCGCTGGTCGACGAGCTGATGCTCTAGGGTACGGGCCGAGCGACCCCCGACCGGAGTTCCGATGACCTACATCATCACCGAGCCGTGCATCGATCTGAAGGACAAGTCGTGCATCGACGTGTGTCCCGTCGACTGCATCCACGAGACCGACCGCATGCTCGTCATCGATCCCGAGGAATGCATCGATTGCGGCGCCTGCGAGCCCGAGTGCCCGGTCGAGGCGATCTACCCCGAGGACGCGGTGCCGGACAAGTGGGAGCCGTTCATCCGCATCAACTACCTGTACTCGGACGGCATCGACGCGGTCAACGCGGCGGTCGCGAAGCAGATCGAGAACAGCCCGCCGCCGCAGCTCGCCGGCTGACGCGCCGGCGATCCGGCACCGGTAGCGCGGCGGTGACGCCGCGATGACGCTCGAGCTGCTCGTCGGGCCGGTGCGCGCCGGCAAGCTCGGGATCCTGCTCGAGCGCTTCGCGAGCGCGTGCGCGCGCGGCGAGCGCCCGCTGCTGCTCGTGCCCGCGGCGTTCGAGCGCGACGCGCTGGAGCGCGAGGCCTGCCTCGGAGCGGGCGCGGTGCTGGGCGGCGAGGTGGTGACGCTCGACACGCTCGTCGAGCGTGTGCTCGGCGGTAGCGTCGTCGTGGCCTCGGAGGCGCTCGACCGCGTGCTGCGGCGCCGCATCGGCCAGAGCCACGGGCCTGCGCTCGGGCTGCGCCCGGTCGCGCTCGCCTCGGCGCTCGAGCGGCTCGCGCGCGAGTGCGACCGGGCCGGGGCCACGGCCGCCGCGCTCGACGGCGCGCCCGGCGGCGATGCGCGGCTCGCGCCCGCCTACGCGGCCTACGAGGAGGCGCTCGCGGCGAGCGGCCGCTCGCGCCGCGGGCAGCTCGTCGTGCGCGCGGCCGAGCGGCTCGAGCGCGAGCTCGCCGCGTGGGGCGGCGCGCCCGTCTGCGCCTACGGCTTCGACGACCTCTCGCCCGCGCAGCTGCGGCTCGTGGCGGCGCTGAGCGGACGCTGCGCGGTTACGCTCGCGCTGCCCTACGAGCCGGGGCGCCCGCTGCTCGGCTCGCTCGACGTCGCGTTCGAGTGGCTCGCGGCCAGGGCCGACAGCGTGCAGGAGCTGCGCGCGGAGGCCTACGGCGCCCCCGCCGGCGTCGTCGCGCTCGCGCGCGGGGTGTTCTCGGCGCGCAGCGAGCCGCCGGCCGAGCGCGGCGACGCGGTGCGCCTCGTCGAGACCTTCGGCGCCGACGGCGAGGCGCTCGCCGTCGCGGCCGAGGTGACCCGGCTGCTGCGCGACGGGCTCGCGCCCGACGACGTCCTCGTGGTCGCGCCGGACGGCTACGACTGCGAGCCGCTCGCGGCCGCGCTCGAGCGCGCCGGCGTCGCGATCGAGCTCGCGACGAGCGAGCGCCTCACGAGCCTGCCTGCGGGCCACGCGCTCCGCTGCCTCTGCCGCGTCGCCTGGTCGGACGGCGATCGCGACGATCTCTTCGCCTGGCTTCGGCTCGCCGGCTCGAGCTGGGATCCGTCGCGCGCGCACGACTCCGAGGCGCGCCTGCGGGCCCGCAACGTCGGCGACGCCCAGCGCGCCCAGCGCGAGCTGCTCGCGGCGGAGCCGCCGCGGACGGTGCCCGAGCTCGACGCGCTGCGCGCACCCGGGGACGCCGCCGCGGCGCTCCGCAGCGTCGCCGACGCGGCGCTCGCGCGCGCCTATGGCAGCGTGCCCGCGCCGGCGGCGACGCGCATGGCAGCGGCGGCACGGCGCGCGCTCGCCGCCGCGTCCGCTGCTGCCGGCGAGCTGTCCTCGGCGCTCGGCGCCGTCGAGGGCGAGGATCTGCTGATCGCGCTCGACGCCGTGCAGGTGCGGCTCGGCGACGGCCGGCCGAGCGGGCGCGTGCGCATCGTGCGGCTGGGGCTGGCACGACTCGCGCCCGTGCGCGCGGCGGTCGTCTGCGGGCTCGAGGCGGGCGTGCTCCCGCGCCGCGATGCCGCCGAGGCAGCCGGCTCGGCCGACCTGCGGCGCTGGCTCACCCCGGCCGGGCTCCCGGGCGAGCGGCCGCGCCAGGAGGAGCGCGACCGCTTCCTGTTCGCGGCCGCGCTCGCCCGCGTCGACGAGCAGCTCGTGCTCGTGCGGCGCGCAAGCGACGACGAGGGCCTCGAGCTGGCGCCGTCGCCGTTCTGGGACGAGGCCGTGCGCGTGCTCGGCGAGCTCGCCCCCGAGCCGGTGGACGCACCGCTGCACGCGCTCGACGGCCACGACGAGCGCTCGCGCCTGCAGGCCGTGGCCGCGCTCGCGCGCGGCGACGAGCGCGATGCGCTCGCGCTCGCCGCGGGTCAGGGCGGCCGCGCCGTCGCGCGCGTCGAGCGCGCGCTCGCGGCCTGGCGGCGACCGACGCGACTGCGCGAGCCGGCCATGCTCGCGCGGCTCGCCGCACAGGAGACCTACGGCGTCACGGAGCTCGAGACGCACGGCATCTGCTCCGCGCTCTGGTTCGTCGAGCGGCAGCTCAAGCCGCGCGACGTCGAGCAGCCGCTCGATGCGCGCGTCGGCGGCAGCGTGATGCACAACGCGCTGCGGCTGTTCTTCCGCGGCGTGCCCGTCGAGCTGCGCGTGACGCGGCTGCGACCGGAGCACCTGCCGGCCGCGTTCGCGCTGCTCGACCGCTGCATCGACGATGCGATCGCGACGCAGGCCAAGGAGGACGACGACGTCGCCTGGGAGGCGCTCCGGCGCGAGCTGCGGCGCAACCTGCGCACCGTCGTGCGCACGGAGGCCGAGCGGCTCGACGAGTTCATGCCGCGGCACATGGAGATCTCGCTGCCCGACCGCGGCGTGCGCGTCGGCGACATCGCCATCACGGGCCGCATCGACCGCGTCGACGAGCGCGACTGGGTCGCCGAGGCGCTGATCTGGGACTACAAGTCGGGGCGGGTCGGGCCGCTCGGGCCGAACGTGCTCGAGCGCGGGCGCCTGCAGATGCCGCTCTACATCCGCGCGGTCTCGGAGTTCCTCGGCCGTGACGTCGTCGGCGGGCTCTACCAGTCGGTCAAGGGCGACGAGCCGCCGCGCGGCGTGCTGCGCGCCGACGTGCGCGACGCGGGCGCGCTGGAGGGCTTCTCGGGGCACGACTACGTCGAGCGCGAGCTCTTCGAGAGCCTGATCGACGAGGCGGTCGCGCAGGCGGGCGAGGCGGCCGCGCGCATGCGCGTCGGCGACGTCGTGCACGACCCGCCGGACGGCGAGTGCCCGCCGTGGTGCAAGTGGCACGGCGTCTGCCGGGTGGCCAACCCGTGAGCGCGCTTCAGCTCAGCGACCAGCAGCAGGTCGCCGTCGACGCGCGCGGCGAGGTCGTCGTCGTCGCGGGCGCGGGCACGGGCAAGACGACGCTCGTGATCGAGCGCGTGCGCGCCGCGCTCGAGGCCGGCACGGCGCCCGAGCGCGTGCTCGTCGTGACCTACACCGAGGCCGCGGCGCGCGAGCTCTCCGTGCGGCTCGAGCGCGCGCTGCC
>DASXXY010000232.1:0-4657 GCA_036502805.1 Gaiellales bacterium
GCGAGTGCTGCGCGGTGAGCTGCGCTCCGGCGCCGGCGGGCGTGCGGATCACGAGCGGCACGCCGACCTTGCCGCCGAACATCTGGCGCACCTTGGCGGCGTGATTCACGACCATGTCCATGGCCACGAGGATGAAGTTGATCGTCATGATCTCGACGACCGGCCGGAGGCCGAGCATCGCCGCGCCGACGCCCGCGCCGACGAAGCCCTCCTCGGCGATCGGCGTCTCGCGCACGCGCCGCGGGCCGTACTTGGAGTACAGCCCGGCGGTCACCTTGTACGAGCCCTCGAAGCGGCCGATCTCCTCGCCCATGAGGAAGACGCTCTCGTCGCGCCCGAGCTCCTCGTCGAGCGCGCGCCGCAGCGCCTCGCGATAGGTCACGTCCGCCATGAGCGCGTGCCCTCCCGCTCGCCGAACGGCCCGCCGCGGGCCATGGGCGCGAACTGCTCGCGCCAGGCCGGGTCGCCGTAGACGTTGTCGAAGAGGTTCTCCGGGTCGGGCGCCGGATCGGCGGCGGCCTGCCGGATCGCCGCGTCGATCTCCTCGTTGACGTCCGTCCGGATGCGCTTGACCGTCTCCTCGTCGATGCCCTGCTGGGCGACGAAGCGGTTGATCGGATCGTGCTTCTTGGCCTCCGCGACCTCGTCGGCGTCGCGGTAGACCTTGCCCGCGTCGGCCACCGAGTGCCCGCGGAAGCGGTACGTCGTCGTCTCGAGCAGCGCCGGCTTGCGCTCGTCGCGCGCGCGGCGGAGCAGGCGGTCGGCGGCCTCGCGCACGGCCAGCAGGTCGTTGCCGTCGACGCGCTCGCCGTGCATGCGGTACGCAGCTGCGCGCTTCCACTGCTCGGGCTCGGCCGAGGCCATCTCGACGGAGGTGCCCATGCCGTAGCGGTTGTTGATGACCTGGAAGATCACCGGCAGGTTCCAGATCGCGGCCAGGTTGAGCGACTCGTGGAACGCGCCGATGTTCGTGGCGCCCTCGCCGAGCTGCACGAGCACTGCGCTGTTCTTGCCCTGGTAGTCGAGCGCGAGCGCGACGCCCACGGCGATCGGCAGCTGTCCGCCGACGATGCCCCAGCCGCCGAGGAAGTGGCGCTCGACGTCGAGCAGGTGCATCGAGCCGCCGTAGCCGCCGGCGACGCCCGTGGCCTTGCCGAAGAGCTCCGCCATGACGCGGTGCGGCTCGGAGCCGACCGCGAGTGCGGTGCCGTGGTCGCGGTAGCTCGAGAGCACGTAGTCGCCCGTCTCGAGCGGCTCGATCGCGCCGACGTTGGCCGCTTCCTCGCCGATCGCGAGATGGCAGTAGCCGCCGATGCGCGCCCGGGTGTACTGCTCCTCCGTGCGCTCCTCGAAGCGGCGGATCAGCAGCATCTGGCGCAGCAGTCGCTCTGCAGTCTCGCGGTCGACGGCGACTGACGAGTGCTGGGTGGCGCTCACCTGCTCAGTCTTGCACGTATTCGGCGGGTCACGGGAGCTTCGGCATCAGCGAGGCGTGGAGCGCCGCGATCGCGTCCGCCGCGCCGTCCAGCGGCACGCTCTCGGACTCGCCGGAGCGGCGCTGCCGCACGTCGACCGTGCCGTCGTCGGCCGTGCGCTTGCCGATCGTCACGCGCAGCGGCGCGCCGATCAGGTCGGCATCCGCGAAGCGCGCGCCGGTCCTGCCCTCGCGGTCGTCGACCATGCACGTCAGGCCCTTGGCCTCGAGCTCGCCCGCGAGCCGGTCGGCGTAGGCGGGCGCGTCGTCGCCGATCGCGACCATCCAGACGTCGAAGGGCGCGATCGGGGCCGGCCAGACGCAGCCGTGCTCGTCGAACGACTGCTCGATCGCGGCCGCGGCGATGCGCGCCGGGCCGATGCCGTAGCTGCCCATCACGATCGGCTGCTCGGCGCCGTTCTCGTCCAGGTACATCGCGCCCATGGCCTCGGCGAAGCGCGTCCCGAGCTTGAAGATGTTGCCGATCTCGATCATCGGCTCGATCGCGAGCACGCCGTCGCAGAGCGGGCAGCCGTCGCCGTCCTCGACCTCCTGGATGTCCGCCCAGGTGGGCTGGAAGTCGCGCGGCGCCTCGACGCCGGTGACGTGCCAGCCGGTGCGGTTGGCGCCGGCGACCCACGTGCCCTCGCGCAGCGTCTCGTCGGCGACGATGCCGCCGAGCGCGCCCTCGCGGACGCCGACCGGCCCGATCGAGCCCGGCTTCGCGCCGAACGCGGCCTCGATCTCCTCGGGCGTCGCGGCGCGCGTCTTCTGGCGCAGCACCTTGCTGAGCTTGAGCTCGTGCAGGCGGCGGTCGCCGCGCACGAGCGCGAGCCAGAGCTTGCCGTCGTCCGCGACGACGGGCATCGCCTTGCTCGTCGTGCGCGGGTCGATGCCGAGGAACGCCGCGAGCGAGTCGATCGTCGTCACGTTCGGCGTCTCGACCTCGGCGAGCGGCGCCGAGGGCGGGAACTCGGGCCGCGAGATGCGCGAGGTGGCCATCTCGACGTTCGAGGCGTAGTCGCAGCGGCTGCAGCGCGCGACGCGATCCTCGCCCGCGGTCGACGGCGCCATGTACTCGTGCGCCAGGCTGCCGCCCATGATCCCGGTGTCCGACTCGACCTTGTAGAAGTCGAGCCCGCAGCGGGTGTAGATGCGGTCGTACGCGAGCTCGTGCAGGGCGTAGGCGGCATCGAGGCCCGCCCGGTCGCGGTCGAGCGTGTAGGAGTCCTTCATCGTGAACTCGCGCGTGCGCAGCACGCCGCCCTGCGAGCGCGGCTCGTCCCGCTCCTTGAGCTGGATGTGGTACCAGATCTGCGGCAGGTCGCGATAGCTGCGGATCGTCTGCGAGGCGTGCAGCGCGACGATCTCCTCGTGCGTGATCGCGAGCACGAGGTCGCGCTCGGAGCGATCCTTGAGCTTGAAGACGACGTCGACGTCGTAGCGCCCCGAGCGCTTCCAGATCTCCGCCGGGTGCAGGACGGGCATCAGCATCTCCTGCCCGCCGATGCGGTCCATCTCCTCGCGGATGATCTCCTGCACGCGCTTCTTGACGCGCCAGCCGAGCGGCAGCCACGTCCACATGCCGGCGCCGACCTGCTTCACCATCCCCGCGCGCACGAGCAGCTTGTGGCTCTCGGCGACGGCGTCGCCGGGCGCGTCCCGCAGCGTCGGCAGGAGGTACCTCGTCGCGTGTACCGTCATCGCTTCTTCGCCGGGACGTGCAGCGGGCGCCCGAGCGCCACGAGCGCAGCTTCCTTCGTGGCCTCGCCGAGCGTCGGATGCGCGGCGATCGAGTCGCCCACGGTCTCGAGCGTGGCCTCGGCCTCGAGCGCGACGACGCCGGCCTCGATCAGCTCGGTGGCCTGCGTGCCGACGGCCACCATGCCGAGCAGCTCGCCGTACCTGGCCTCGCCGATGACCTTCACGAAGCCGGTGCGGTCGCCGTACATCGCCGCGCGGGCGATCGCCGCGTACGGCATCGTCCCCGTCACGACGTGATCGCCGTGCTGCTCGCGCGCCTGCGCCTCGGAGATGCCGACCGACGCGATCTCGGGCGCCGTGTAGACGCAGCGCGGCGTCGAGCGGTAGTCGATCTCGGAGTCGTGGCCGAGCGCGTTCTCGGCCGCGACCTCGCCCTCGCGGAAGGCGGTGTGGGCGAGCTGCCAGTTGCCCGCGACGTCGCCGACGGCGTAGATGTTCGGCACGTTCGTGCGCATGTGCGAGTCGACCGGGATGCGGCGGCGCTCGCCGGTCACGCCCGCGGCCTCGAGGCCGATGTCCTCGACGTTGGCGACGCGCCCGGTGGCGACGAGCACGACGTCCGCGACGACCTCCTTGGACTCGCCGGCCTCGTTCTCGTAGGTCAGCGCGAGGTCGCCGTCGCGCTCCTCGATCTTCGTCGCGCGGGCGCCCACCTCGACGCCGATGCCGCGGCGGCGGAAGGCCCGCTGCAGCGCCGAGACGGCGTCGGCGTCCTCGTTGCCGATCAGGTTCGGCAGCATCTCGACGACCGTCACGGCCGAGCCGAACTGAGCGTAGATCGACGCGAACTCGACGCCGATCACGCCGCCGCCGAGCACGGCCAGGCGGCGCGGCACGGCGTCCATCTCGAGCGCGCCGGTGGAGTCGATGCAGCGCGGATGGTCGATGCCGGGGATCGGCGGCGCCGCCGCACGCGAGCCGGTCGCGATCACCGCGCTCGTGAAGCGGATGTCCTCGCCGCCCTCGACCGCGAGCGTGTTCGGGCCGGTGAACGTGCCGCGGCCCCGGACGACCTGGATCCCGTTCGTCTTGAGCAGGCCGGCGAGCCCCTTGACGACGCCGTCGACGATGCCGCGGCGGTTGCTCTGCACCTGCTCGAAGTCGAGGTCGATGCTGCCGAGCCGCACGCCGAGTTGCGCGAAGTGCCCCTGCGCGTCCTCGTAGGCGTGCGCCGACTGCACCATCGCCTTCGTCGGGATGCAGCCGACGTTGAGGCACGTGCCGCCCACCGTCTCGGCCTTCTCCACGACGATGACCGAAGCCCCCAGCTGCGCGGCGCGAATCGCCGCTGGATAGCCGCCCGGCCCTGAGCCGAGGACGACGAGATCGCACTCCATGCTGGGTTCCCTTCGGGTCGCTTGCGGAGCCAAGGTAGCAGGCGGAATCGCATCGCCGCACCGACCCGGGATCATCTACGAT
>DASXXY010000233.1:0-5884 GCA_036502805.1 Gaiellales bacterium
GGCCAGGGCGGCACCTGCGATGCGGCCCCGCTCGCGTGGATCCGTCGCGTCCGTGCGCAGCGTCGCGAGCGCCGTCTCGGCCGGTGCGGACATGCGCGCAGGGTACGGAACCCGTGCGAGTCCCGCAGCGCACGGCGGCGATAGAGTCCTGGCGATGGCAAGCGACCTCTTCGGCGCCCGCGCGAGCCTGCCGGGCCACCCCGACCTCTACCGCATCAACCGCCTCGACGAGACGGGCGCGGCGGACACGCAGCGGCTGCCGCACACCGTGCGGATCCTGCTCGAGGGCCTGCTCCGCAACGCGGGCGGCCTGCACGTGCGCGAGGAGGACGTGATCGCGCTCGCGGGCTGGCCCGCGGCGCCGGGCAGCGGCAAGCGCGTGCCGTTCTTCCCCGCGCGCGTGCTGCTGCAGGACTTCACGGGCGTCCCCGCCGTCGTCGACCTCGCCGCGATGCGCGCGGCGATGGCGCGCGCGGGCCGCGACCCGAGCCGCGTCGACCCGCTCGTCCCCTGCGACCTCGTGATCGACCACTCGGTCCAGGTCGACGAGGCCGGCTCCGTGGGCGCCTACGCGCGCAACATCGAGCGCGAGTACGAGCGCAACGTCGAGCGCTACCTGCTGCTGCGCTGGGCCCAGGGCGCGTTCGGCTCGTTCCGCGTCGTGCCGCCTGGCATGGGCATCGTGCACCAGGTCAACCTCGAGCACCTCGGCCAGGTCGTCGCGCTGCGCGACGGCGTGGCGGTGCCGGACACGCTCGTCGGCACCGACTCGCACACGACGATGATCAACGGGCTCGGCGTGCTCGGCTTCGGCGTCGGCGGCATCGAGGCCGAGGCCGTGATGCTCGGCGAGCCGCTCGAGCTCGGCACGCCCTCCGTCGTCGGCGTACGGCTGAGCGGCGCGCTCGGCGAGGGCGTGACGGCGACCGACCTCGTGCTCACGCTCACCGAGCTGCTGCGCGCGCACGGCGTCGTCGGGCGCTTCGTCGAGTTCTGCGGCGACGGCCTCTCGGCGCTCTCGCTGGCCGATCGCGCGACGCTCGCCAACATGTCGCCCGAGTACGGCGCGACCGCGGCGCTCTTCCCGGTCGACGACGAGGTGCTGCGCTACCTGCGCGCGACCGGTCGCGGCGAGCTCGTGCCGCTCGTCGACGCGCACCACAAGGAGCAGGGGCTGTTCCGCCGCGACGGCGATCCGACGCCCGAGTTCTCGACGCTCGTCGAGCTCGACCTCGACGGCGTCGTGCCGAGCCTCGCGGGGCCGCGCCGGCCGCAGGACCGCGTCCGCCTGAGCGACGTCCCGGCGAGCTTCACGGATGCCTATCCGCCGCGCGAGGCCGCGAACGGCCGTTCCGTGCACGACGGCGACGTCGTCATCGCCGCGATCACGTCGTGCACGAACACGTCCAACCCGTCGGTCATGGTCGCGGCCGGATTGCTCGCCCGCAACGCCGTCGCGCGCGGCCTCCACGCCGCGCCGCACGTCAAGACGAGCCTCGCCCCCGGCTCGCGCGTCGTCACCGACTACCTCGCCGCAGCCGGGCTGCAGGAGCCGCTCGACGAGCTCGGCTTCCAGCTCGTGGGCTATGGCTGCACGACCTGCATCGGCAACTCGGGCCCGCTCTCGGACGAGATCTCGGAGGCCGTGCGCGACGGTGAGCTCGCCGTCTGCGCCGTGCTCTCGGGCAACCGCAACTTCGAGGGGCGCATCCATCCGCTCGTGCGCGCGAGCTACCTCGCCTCGCCCCCGCTCGTCGTCGCCTACGCGCTCGCCGGCTCGATCGAGGTCGATCTCCAGAACGAGCCGCTCGGCACGGGCAGCGACGGCGCCGAGGTCTACCTGCGCGACATCTGGCCGTCCAACGGCGACGTGCGCGACGCCGTCGCGGCGAGCGTCACGCCCGAGCTGTTCGAGCGCGAGTACGCGACGATCTGGGACGGCGACGAGCGCTGGCGCGCTCTGCCCGCCCCCGAGGGCGCGCTCTTCGAGTGGGATCCCGGCTCCACCTACGTGCGCGAGCCGTCCTTCTTCCAGGACCTGGCACCCGAGCCCGCGCCGCTCACCGACATCGAGGGCGCGCGCTGCCTCGTCGTGCTCGGCGACTCCGTGACGACCGATCACATCTCGCCCGCCGGCGCGATCCCGCGCGACATGCCCGCCGGCCGCTACCTGACCGAGCACGGCGTCGAGCCGCGCGACTTCAACTCGTTCGGCGCGCGCCGCGGCAACCACGAGGTCATGGTGCGCGGCACGTTCGGCAACATCCGCCTGCGCAACGCGCTCGCCGACGGCCGCGAGGGCAGCTACACCGCCCACCTGCCGTCCGGCGACCCGCTCACGATCTTCGAGGCCTCGGAGCGCTATCGCGCCGAGGACGTGCCGCTCGTCGCACTCGTGGGCAAGGAGTACGGCTCCGGCTCGTCGCGCGACTGGGCCGCCAAGGGCACGCTGCTGCTCGGCATCCGCGCCGTCATCGCGGAGAGCTACGAGCGCATCCACCGCTCCAACCTCGTCGGCATGGGCGTGCTGCCGCTCGAGTACGTGGACGGCCAGACGGCCGCCTCGCTCGCTCTCGACGGCCGCGAGCGCTTCACGATCCACGGCATCGCCGGCGGCGTCGGGCCCCACCAGCGCCTCACGGTGGAGGCGCTCGCCGACGATGGCCGGGCGACGTCGTTCGAGGTGCTCGCGCGGATCGATTCGCCGGCGGACGCGGAGTACCTCAGGCACGGAGGCATCCTCCCGCTCGTCCTACGACGCATGATCGCCGCCGACTAGCCACCATACGAGCATGAGCAGCGTCCCCCAGGTCCTCAACGAGCCGATACTCACGTATGCGCCCGGCTCGCCCGAGCGCGCCGAGATCACGCAGGCGTTCGCCGCGATGCGCGGCGAGCAGCCCGAGATCCCCGTCGTGATCGGCGGGCGCGAGCGCACGACGGGCGACGTGCGCGAGCAGCGCGAGCCGCAGCGGCACGCGCGCGCGTGCGCCACGTGGTCGGCCGCCGGGGCCGCCGAGACGAGCGAGGCGATCGACGCCGCACTCGCGGCCCGCGAGGACTGGAGCAGCTGGCCGGTCGCCGATCGCGCGGCGATCCTGCTGCGCGCCGCCGACCTGCTCGCGGGGCCGTGGCGCCAGCGCGTCAACGCCGCCACCATGATCGGCCAGGGCAAGACGGTGCGCGAGGCCGAGATCGACGCCGCCGCCGAGCTCGCCGACTTCTGGCGCTTCAACTGCTACTTCGCCGAGCAGATCGCGCAGTCGCAGCCGATCTCGACGCCCGGCGTCCACAACCGCATGGAGCAGCGCGGTCTCGAGGGCTTCGTCTACGCCGTCACGCCCTTCAACTTCACGGCGATCGGCGGCAACCTGCCGACCGCGCCGGCGCTGATGGGCAACACGGTCGTCTGGAAGCCCTCCGCGACGGCGATGCTCTCGAACTGGCTCGTCTTCCAGATCCTGCGCGAGGCCGGCATGCCGGACGGCGTGATCAACTTCGTGCCCGGCGACCCGGAGCCGATCAGCAAGACCTGCTTCGACCACCCGGAGTTCGCCGGCCTCCACTTCACCGGCTCGAGCCCCGTCTTCCGCTCGTTCTTCCGCGAGATCGGCGAGCGCATCGACGGCTACCGCGGCTACCCGCGGCTCGTGGGCGAGACGGGCGGCAAGGACTTCGTCGTCATGCACGCCTCGGCCGATCCGCAGGCCGTCGCCGTGGCGCTCGTGCGCGGCTCGTTCGAGTACCAGGGCCAGAAGTGCTCGGCCGCCTCGCGCGCCTACATCCCGGACACGCTCTGGCCCGAGGTGCGCGACCGCGCCATCGCCCTCGTCGGCGAGATCCGGCAGGGCGACCCGTCGGATCTCTCGACGTTCATGGGCGCCGTCATCGACGGCCGCGCGTTCGCCCGCCTGCGCGACGCCTTCGCCGGCGTCGAGGCCTCCGCGAGCGCGAAGATCGTGTGCGGCGGAGGCACGGACGACAGCGTCGGCTGGTTCGTCGAGCCGACCATCGTCGAGACGTCCGACCCCCACTTCGACACCATGGAGCGCGAGCTCTTCGGGCCGTGCCTGACGGTCTACCCGTACGCCGAGGCGCGCTACGAGGAGGCGCTCGAGCTCTGCGACACGACGTCGCCCTACGCGCTGACCGGCTCGATCTTCGCGCGCGACCGCGGCGCCATCGCGCTCGCGCACGAGAAGCTGCGCCACGCCGCCGGCAACTTCTACGTCAACGACAAGCCCACGGGCTCGGTCGTCGGCCAGCAGCCGTTCGGTGGCGGCCGCGCATCGGGCACGAACGACAAGCCGGGCTGGTCGAACAACCTCGCCCGCTGGTCGTCGCCGCGCGCGGTCAAGGAGACCTCGGTCTCGCCGCTCGCGATCGGCTATCCGCACATGGAGCGCGACGTCACCGCATGACGGGCGAGGTGCAGGACATCACCCCGGGCAGCGGCGTGCTCGTCGCCGTCTGCCGCGAGCGTGCCGAGGGCGAGCGGCGCGTCGCGCTGACCCCCGACGAGGTCGGGCGCCTGCTCGCGACCGGCGCGCGCGTGCGCATCGAGCGCGGTGCGGGCAGCTCTGCGGGCTTCCCCGACGAGAGCTACGCGCTGCAGGGCGCCGAGCTCGCCACCGATGCGGCGGCCGCGCTCGCCTCGGCCGACGTCGTGCTGCGCGTGGCGCCGCCGGGCGACGAGGAGATCGCGCTGCTGCCGCCGGCCGCGCTCGTGCTCTCCTATCTGCGCCCGCTCGACCAGCCCGGGCGGGTCAAGGCCCTCGCCGAGCACGGCGTGAGCGCGCTCGCGATGGAGCTCGTGCCGCGTATCACGCGCGCCCAGACGATGGACGCGCTGTCCTCGCAGGCCAACATCGCCGGCTACCGCGCGGTGCTCGTCGCCTCGACGCACCTGCCGCGCTACTTCCCGCTGCTGATGACGGCCGCCGGCACCGTCCCGCCCGCCAAGGTGCTCGTGCTGGGCGCCGGCGTCGCGGGCCTGCAGGCGATCGCCACGGCCCGCCGCCTCGGCGCCGTCGTGAGCGCGTTCGACGTGCGCCCCGCCGTGCGCGAGCAGGTCGAGAGCCTCGGCGCCCGCTTCCTCGAGGTCGAGCTCGCCGGTGCTGCGGGCGAGGCCGAGGGCGGCTACGCCAAGGAGCTTTCGCAGGACACCCAGCAGCTGCAGCGCGACCTGCTCGCCGAGCACGTCGCCGGCAGCGACGTCGTGGTCACGACCGCGCTCGTGCCGGGACGCCCGGCGCCGCAGCTGATCGCCGCCGACATGGTCGCCTCGATGCGCCCGGGCTCCGTGATCGTCGACCTCGCAGCCGAGGCCGGCGGCAACTGCGAGCTGACGGTGCCCGGCGAGACCGTCGTGCGCGAGAACGTCACGATCGTCGGCGACCGGAACCCCGCCGCCGCGATGCCCTACGACGCCAGCCGCCTCTACGCGCGCAACCTCACCGAGTTGCTCGGCGTGTGCGTGAAGGACGGCCGCGTCGCGCTCGACGCGGACGACGACGTCATCTCCGGGTGCCTCGTCTGCCGCGGCGGCGCCGTCGTCCACCCCGCCGTCCTGGAGCGCCTCGCGTGAACTCCCAGCTGATCCACGAGCTGACCGTGCTCGCCCTCGCCGTCTTCGTCGGCTTCGAGGTCATCTCGAAGGTGCCGACGATGCTGCACACGCCGCTGATGTCGGGTACCAACGCGATCCACGGCATCGTCATCGTCGGCGCGATCCTCCTCGCAGGGTCGCCGCAGACGAGCCTGCTGATGAAGATCCTCGGCGTCGTCGCGATGATCCTCGCCACGGCGAACGTCGTCGGAGGCTTCGTCGTCACCGACCGGATGCTGGAGATGTTCCGCAAGCGGCCCGAGGTGGACGCGGCCG
>DASXXY010000234.1:0-7894 GCA_036502805.1 Gaiellales bacterium
CGCGAGCGCGTCCGCATCCGTGACGTCGCAGACGCGCGTCACGCCGGCGGCGCTCGCCGCCAGGGGGCTCGCGTTGCGGTCGAGCACCGCCACCTCGCAGCCGTCGGCCAGGAAGCGCGCGGCGCAGGCGGCGCCGATGCCGGACGCGCCTCCCGTGATCAGCACCCGTCGCATCGTCACTCCTCCGTCGCCAGTCCGAACAGCACCGTCGCGTTGCCGCCCATCACGGCCGCGCGCTCGTCGTCGCCCATCGCCGCGTGGCGCGGGCGCTCGGCCTCGTAGCCGAGGTCGAAGACGGGCGCACACGAGCCGAGCAGGAGGCGCGCGGCGCCGAAGCGCCGCACGCAGCCCTCCAGCCAGTCCTGCCGGTACATGCCGGCGGTCAGCGCACGCAGGTTGGGGGCGGCCTCGAGCGCGAGGTCGGCCGACTGCTGCGCGAGGCCCGAGAGGTTGACCTGGCCGCCGCGCGTCATCACGACCGTGCCGTCGACGCCGCGCGCCAGATCGGCCAGCGCGAGCGCCTCCGCGACCAGCGGATGCCCCGCCTCGACGACGACCGGCCGACCGGCGGCCGCCGCCTGCGCGGCGAGCGCCAGCGCGCGCTCGTGATTGGCCGGGAACGTCTCCTCCCAGGGATGCAGCAGCAGCCCGCGCACGGCGGGATGCTCGAGCAGCCGCGCGAGCTGCTCCGCGGCGTCCGCCTGCCAGGGGTCGAGGCGCGCCAGGCAGACGGCGCGGCCGGCGCTCGCGGCGCACTCGTCGGCGAGCGCGGCGCTGGCCGCGGCGAGGTCGTAGTCGCGCGGCTTCGCGGGCGCGGCGACGACGCCGTCGACGCCCGCGGCTGCAGCCTCTGCGAGCAGCTCGGGGAGCGCGCGGCCGCCGCCGAAGAGGCAGTCGCCGGCGTACACGAGCGCATCGACGATCACCGCTCGACCCGATCCATGAGCGCGCGCTGGTTCTCGTAGACCACCTTGCGCAGGTCGGCGGGCGAGAGGCCTGCGCGACGCACCTTGTCGAGCTCGATCGCGGGCGGGCACCCCGGCCCGTCGGAGCCGAAGATCACGCGCTCGGCGCCGACCCGGCGCACGGCCTCGCCGATCAGCTCCGGGTAGGGGCAGCCCGAGGTCTCGAGCATCACGTTCTCGCAGCGCTCCGCGACCGCGAGCGCATCGTGGCCGTGGAAGTAGGCGCCCATGTGGCCGAACACGATCGTCGCCTCCGGCACGCGGAGCGCGGCCTGCTCGAGCTCGAGCGGCGTGCAGAACGGGTCGTCGCCGCAATGGATCATCGTCGGGGCGCCGAGCCGCGCGGCGGCGCGGATGAGGCGCAGCGAGCTCTCGTCGGCAGGGTGCGAGATCGTGGAGACGGGGTGCAGCTTGAGGCCGACGAAGCGCAGCTCGCGGATCGCGCGCACGATCAGGCGCTCGGACTCGTCGCCGTACCAGGGGTGGATGCGCGCGTAGGCCTCGAAGCGCCCGGGGTGGGCGGCGCAGACGTCGGCGATCATCTCGAGCGCCGTCGGGTTGACCTCGGGAGCGTCCGTGATCGTCATGATCACGGCCGTCTGGACGCCCGCCGCGTCGAGCTGCTCGAGCGCGAGCGAGGCCGGCATGTGCCAGCCGAGCGCGGGCACGTCGTCGACGTGGAAGTGGGCATCGATCACCGGCTCGGGCACGCGCCGACAGTAGCGCGCGGCGCCGCGTGTGAAAAGTCAGACGTACGCCGTTATGCTCGCCGCGCAGCGCAGCACCGAACCCGGAGGTTCCGCCCGATGCCGTACACGACCCTGCCCGACGGGATCCGCCTCTACTACGAGCTCACCGGTCCCGAGGACAAGCCCGTGATCCTGCAGTTCGGCGGCTCGCTCTTCGGCCGCCAGAACTTCGGCCTCGTCAACGACGGCTTCCGCGAGCACTTCCGCCTGCTCTCGTTCGACGCCCGCGGCTACGGCCGCTCGGACGTCCCGAGCGAGAGCTACAGCATCGAGGGCTGGGCCGACGACGGCGCGGCGCTGCTGGACGCCGTCGGTCTCGACCGGGTGCTCGTGCACGGCACGTCGATGGGCGGCATGATCGCGCTCGCCTTCGCCTGCAAGCACCCCGGGCGCTGCATCGCCGCCTGCCCGGACGTCGCGTTCGCGCGCCCGGACGTGCACCGCAAGGCGATCTTCCGCTTCTGGCGCCGCTGCGCCGAGACGATGAGCTGGGACGACTTCGCCGATCACGTCACGACGCAGGCCGTCGGCTGCCATCACCTCGAGAAGCCCGAGGGCGAGGACACGTTCGAGATGGTGCGCCAGATCACGCGCCTCAACTCGACGTTCACCGTCCGCCAGGCCTGTCTCGCGATGGAGGTCATGGACCTCGAGCCGCTCGTGCAGCAGCTCACGCGGCCGATCCTGATGACGAACGGCACCTACGACATGCTCTGCCCGCCGGTGCTCGCGCGGTCGGGCTTCTCGGCGCGCCAGATCGCCGAGCTGCATCCGGGGCTCGCGCGGCTCGTGGAGTTCCCCGACATCGGCCACGCCGACCTGCTCGAGTGCCCCGACGAGGCCGTCGCCATCGTCACGGCGTTCTTCCACGAGGTGCTCGCGGCGGAGTAGACCGGCGGCTACTCCGGCGCGCGTGCCCGCCAGGCGTGCCGGACGACGCTCCAGTAGAACGCGCCGCTCGCCGCGGACTCGCCGATCTCGGCCTCGAAGCGCGCGAGCTCGTCGGCGGTCACGGCGCCCGAGCGCTCCACGCCGTGGCGCATGTTCGGCCAGTTGTGCGCGATGAACGTGTCGCCGCCCCACTCGCTCGCGTCGAGCACGACGACGCGCCGCGCCTCGGGGACGAGGCCCGCGGCGGTGAGCCAGCCGCGCAGCCGCCGCCCGGCCCAGCCGTCCGGCTTGAGGTCGGCGTGCGCCTGCATGACGCGGCGGCCGAGCGCGCGGTCGGCGACGTTGAAGCCCATCGTGTCCCAGTCGGTGTCGGCCGCGAGCACGACGCCGCCGGGCTCGACGACGCGGGCGGCCTCGCGCAGCGCCGCGACCGGGTCGTCGACGTACTCGAGCACCTGCACCATGCAGGCCGCCGCGTGCGAGCCGCTCGCGAGCGGGAGGTCGCTCGCGTCGGCCTGGACGAGCTCGCAGCCGAGCTCGCGGGCCGCGACGGCATCCAGCATCGCGCGCGCCGAGTCGATCGCCGTCACGGCTGCCCCGCGCGCCGTGAGCGCCTCCGCGAACGCGCCCGGACCGCAGCCGATGTCGGCGATGCGCCAGCCGGGCCGTGGGGCGAGCAGGTCGATCTGCGCCTCGCGGACGGCGGCCAGGTCGGGCGCCGCATAGGCCTGCGCGACGCGCGCCGCGACCCGTGGATCGTCCCAGCTCATCGCAGCGCGGAGGCCCGCGCAGCGACGCGCACGGCGCCCGCGCTCGGCGCGGCCGCGGCCACGACGGTCGCGGCCGCCACGGGCAGCGCCGCCGTGGGCACGCCGGGAGGACGGCGCGAAGACGGCCGGGAGGACATCGATCCCACTGTATCCACGAGGCCCAGGGAACCTACGGCCTGAAGACGCTGCGCTTGACGTAGCGGCCGTGGCCCGGCTTCGTGCGGATCTTCCCGTCGTCGAAGACGACCGTGCCACGGCTCAGCGTCTGGCGCGGCGAGCCCGACACCTTCTGCCCCGCCCAGAGGTCGTAGTCGACGTTCATGAGCGACGTCTCGGTCGAGAAGACGTGCTCGCGCGCGGGGTCGAAGATCACGATGTCGGCATCCATGCCGGGCGCGATCGAGCCCTTGCGGTCGAGGCCGAAGATCTTGGCGATCGCCGTCGAGGTCACCTCGACGAAGCGGTTCGGCGTCATGCGGCCGGTCTTCACGCCGTGCTCCCAGAGCAGCGGCAGGCGGTGCTGGATCGCGGCCAAGCCGTTCGGGATCTTCGAGAAGTCGCCGAGGCCGAGCCGCTTCTGCTCGTCCGTGAACGGGCAGTGGTCGGTCGAGATCGACTGCAGGTGGTCGAAGTTGAGGGCGTCCCACATGTGCGGCTGGTTCGCCGCGTCGCGCAGCGGCGGCGAGCAGACGTAGCGCGCGCCCTCGAAGTCGGGCCGCCGCAGGTCGTCGATCGAGGCGAAGAGGTACTGGATGCACGTCTCGCCATAGGCCGGGACGCCGCGCGCGCGCGCTGCGATCAGCTCGTCGACCGCGCGCTTGCACGAGACGTGGACGATGTAGACCGGCGCGTCGGAGTACTCCGCGAGCCGGATCGCGCGGCCGGTCGCCTCGGCCTCGAACTCCTCGGGCCGCGTCAGCGCGTGGTAGATCGGGTCGGTGTCGCCGGCGGCGAGCGACTTCTTCACGAGGTGGTCGATCGCGAAGCCGTTCTCGGCGTGCACCATGACGAGACCGCCGGTCTCCTTGCTGCGCTCGAGCACGGCCAGGAAGAGGTCGTCGGTCACCATCAGCGCGTTCGGGTAGGCGAGGAAGACCTTGAACGTCGAGACGCCGGCGTCGACCATCGCGCCCATGTCGGCGAACGTGCCGGCGTCGGCCTTCGTGATCGCCATGTGGAAGCCGTAGTCGACGTGCGCGGCGCCGTCGGCGCGGCCCTGCCACTGGGCGAGCGACGACTGCAGGCCGTTCGGCTCCATCTGCAGCGCGAAGTCGACGATGCACGTCGTGCCGCCCGCGGCCGCCGCCTGCGTGCCGGTGTCGTAGTCGTCGGCCGTCGTCGTGCCGCCGAACGGCATCGACATGTGGGTGTGGTTGTCGATCGCACCCGGCAGGACGAAGCAGCCGCTCGCGTCGAGCACCTCGGCGTCGACGCCGTCGAAGCTGCCGATGGCGGCGATCGTCTCGCCGTCGATGAGGACATCCGCCTGGACGGTGTCGGTGGCGGTCACGATCGTGCCGCCGCGGATGATCATCATGAGAGCCTCCCGGAGGGTGCAGATCCGCCGCCGATGATACGAGAGCCGCCGCTGCCGAGTCGAGCCGCGGACGCGATGTCTGACCTATCCTCCCGCGACGTGGATGCCGTCTTGCTCGGCGCGCTCGCGGGCGTGCTCTTCGGTGCGCTGACGGTCGCGATCAAGTACGGCCTCTCGCGCGGCGTGCCGCTCGAGCTCGGCGCCACGATCAGCGCCACGTCGGGCTTCGCGTTCGTGGCCGTCGCGGCCCTCGTGTCGGGCTCGTTCGCCGACCACGTCGACGTGCGCGACGTGGTCGTCTTCGGGGGGATCGGCGCGTGCGTGCCCGGCCTCTCGCAGATCTCGTTCGTGCAGGCCGTGCGGCTCGCCGGCGCGGCGCGCACGGCCGTCCTGATCGGCCTCGCGCCGCTGCTCTCGTTCGCGCTCGCCGCGATCTTCCTCGGCGAGAGCATCAGCCCCGGGCTCGTCGCGGGCGCGGCGCTGATCGTCGCCGCGTGCGCCTCGCTCTCGTTCGAGCGCACGCGCCCGGCCGACTTCCGCGCCGTCGGCGCCGTGCTCGCCGTCGTCTGCGCGGGGCTCTTCGCGGTCCGCGACACGCTCGTCCGCTGGGGCTCCGAGCACGCGACCATGGAGCCGCTGCTGCGCGCCGTGGTGTCGCTCGGCGCGGCGGCGCTGGTCGTGTCCGTCTGGGCCTACGTCTCGCTGCGCGGCCGCCCGCCCGTCGGGCGCCTGCTCGCGGTCAAGCTGTTCCTGCCCGCCGGCGCCTGCCTGGCAGCCGCCTACGTCTGCCTGATCCTCGCGCTCGACCGCGGCAAGGTGACGATCGTCGCGCCGCTGAACGCCACGCAGTCGCTCTGGGGCGTCGTCTTCGCGGCGCTCTTCCTGGGCAAGCGCGAGGCCGTCGGGCCGCGCCTCCTCGCCGCCGCCGTGATCGTCGTCGCCGGCGGCGTCCTCATCGGCGCGAGCCGCTGAGGGTCTGGTACAACCGCCGACCATGCATGACTGGAGCTGCCTGGAGATCGCGCGGAGCGTGCGGGACGGAGACGTCTCGGCCGAGGAGGTCGCGACCCACCACCTGGACCGGATCGAGGCGCGCCCCGAGCTCAACGCCTTCATCACGGTCGACCGCGAGCGCGCCCTGCTCGACGCGCGCTCGCTTGCGCGCCAGGGCCGGCTGGGGGCGCTGGCGGGCGTCCCGTTCGCGCCCAAGGATCTCTTCGACACGGCCGGCATGCGCACGACGTACGGCTCGGCGCTCTTCCGCGACCACGTGCCCACGCGCACCGCGAGCGCCGTCCAGCGCCTCGTCGACGCCGGCGCCGTGATCGTCGGCAAGGCGAACCTGCACGAGTTCGCATGGGGCGTCACGAGCAAGAACCCGTTCTACGGCACCGTCGGCAACCCGCGCCGCCCCGGGCACGTCGCCGGCGGGTCCTCCGGCGGCAGCGCGGCCGCGCTCGCGGCGGGCCTCGCGGCGCTCAGCCTCGGCACGGACACGGGCGGCTCGATCCGCATCCCGTCCTTCGCATGCGGCACGGCCGGCTTCAAGCCGAGCCACGGCCTCGTTCCCATCGACGGCTGCTTCCCGCTCGCGCCCGTCTTCGACCACGCGGGGCCGATGGCGCGCACGATGGAGGAGTGCGCGCTCGCGCTCGCCGTGCTCGCCGACCTGCCGCGTCCCGAGCCCCGCCTCGCCGGCCTGCGCGTCGGCGTGCTCGGGCGGTTCGACGACCTCGCGCGCCTCGAGGCCTCGGGTGCGCACTGCGAGGAGGCCGTCCTGCCCGCCTGGGAGCACGCGCTGCCGATCTTCGCGGCCGAGTGCGCGTTCACCCACCGCGAGCTGTTCGCGGCGCGGCGCGACGAGTACTCGCCGGATCTCCAGCGCAAGCTGGCGCCCGGCTTCGAGCTCACCGCGGTCGAGTACCGCGCGCTCTGGGACGAGGTGGCCGCCTGGCGCGTGCACTGCGCGCAGGTGCTGCCCTACGACGTGCTCGTCGCCCCGACGATGCCCTGCGAGCTGCCGCTCGTCGAGGAGGAGGAGACGCCCGAGTACCGGGCGCGCCTGACCACCACCGTGCGCCCGTTCAACTGGCTGGGCTGGCCCGCGGCGACGACGCGCGACGGCCTCATGCTCACGGGTCGCAGCGACGCGACGGTGCTCGCCGCCGCGCTCGCGTGGGAGGCCGACATGCCTCCCGCCCGCACCTGCTGAGCCGCCGGCGCCCGACCGCTCGCACGCCGAGGGCCTGACCCGGTGTGCGCCGGATCGCACCCGTCGCGGGCGCGTCCGGCGGCCGGCGGCGGCCTACTGCAGGGGGTTCGTGCCGGACATCCAGATGATCACGCGGCTGAACTTCCCGTCCTCGTCGAAGTCGAAGAAGTTGCAGTTGTGCATGTCGTTCCTCGACCCGTCCTTGAGATCGCCGAAATAGCCCTGCTCGGTGGCCACCTTGCGTGCTCCGGGCTCGACGACGATGTTGCGGATCTCGTGCCCGATCGTCACCGAGGCGGCGAAGAAGTCGGTGAACATGCGGCGGATCTCGGCGGCGCCCGTGAACGTGACGTGGTCGGTCTGCACCGTCAGCGTCGCGTCCTCCGCGAAGTGCGCGAGCACGCCGTCGATATCCATCGCATCGACGGCCTTGAAGTACGTGTCCGGGGCCTTCGCGAGCGTCTCGTAGGAGACTGCGGCGGGCGCACTGGCCATGGTGACCTCCGATAGGTCAGACGTTTGACGGGCCGATACTACTCACGGCCGCCGCGCGGCTCAAGCCGGCGAGCGCCTGGAACGCCAGCAGCGAGCGCTCGACGTCGTCGCCGGCGATCGCGCGCACGATCAGGACGAGCCGCGACGAGTGGTCGTCGTCGGGCCACTCGTCCAGGTGCACGGGCGGGTGGATGACGTGCTGGACGCCGTTCACGACGACCGGCCCGGCGCTGCCGGCGGCGTTCAGCAGGCCCTTCACGCGCAGCACGTCCTCG
>DASXXY010000235.1:0-11669 GCA_036502805.1 Gaiellales bacterium
AGACCCCTATCGCGCACGCCTCAAAGCCTGTCCAGTCCTCGAACTGGTCGGTGCACGATAGGGGTCTGACCCCTATCGCGCAGGCCTCAGGCAGGCGCGAGGATCGCCGCGTTCTCGCCCGCGAGCGTGACGTGGGCACCGGTGACGGGACCGGGGATCGCCGGTGCACGATAGGCGTCTGACCCCTATCGCGCAGACCTCAGCCTGGCGCCAAGATCGCCGCGTTCTCGGCTGCGAGGGTGACTCGGGCTCCGGCGATCGCGACGCCGGCGGCGTCCCACGCCAGCACGCTGCCGAGGCCCGCGCGGGGCAGCACGAGGTCGTGCGGCTGCTGGTCGAGGTTGACGGCCACGACGTGCTCGCCGCGGTGGACGATCACCGTGCGCGCGATCGCGTCGTGCTCGACTCGCACGCGGTCGAGACGCGGGTCGCCGAGGTCGGGGCGCTCGCGGCGCAGCGCGATCAGGTCGCGGTACCAGGCCAGCAGGCGGGCGTGCGGCTCGCGGCCTGGCTCGTCCCAGTCGAGGCGCGAGCGCTCGAACGTCGTGACCGCCTGCGGGTCGGGGACGTCGTCGAGCACCCAGCCGTGACGGCCGAACTCCTCGCGACGGCCCGTGCGGACGGCCTCCGCGATGACAGGATCGGTGTGGTCGGTGAAGTACATCCAGGGCGTCCCGGCGCCCCATTCCTCACCCATGAACAGCATCGGGGTGCCGGCGGAGGTGAGCAGCAGGGCGGCGCCGCAGGCCAGGCGCCCGGGCGGCAGGCCTGCCGACAGGCGGTCGCCGGTCGCGCGGTTGCCGACCTGGTCGTGCGTCTGCAGCGAGACCACGAAGCGCGAGCCGGGGAGCGCCGCGCGGTCGATCGGGGCGCCGTGCGTGCGCTCGCGGAACGCCGACCACGTGCCGTCGTGGAAGAAGATGCCCTCGAGCACCTTCGCGAGCGCGCCGGGCGTCGCGAAATCGGCGTAGTAGCCCTGCGTCTCGCCGGTCAGCGCGACGTGCAGCGCGTGGTGCACGTCGTCGGCCCACTGGCCCTGGAAGCCGGTGCCGTTGCGCTCGCGCGCGGTCACGGTGAGCGGGTCGTTGCGGTCGGACTCGGCGATCAGCGAGAGCGGCCGGCCGAGCACCTTCGCGAGCGCGTCGGCCTCGGCGGTGAGCTCGTGCAGGAGCGTGAGCGCGCGCTCGTCGAGCAGCGCGTGCACGGCGTCGAGCCGCAGCGCGTCGACGTGGAAGTCGCGCAGCCACATGAGCGCGTTGTCGATGATGAAGCGCCGCACCTCGTCGCTGCCCGGGCCGTCGAGGTTGACGGCCTCGCCCCACGGCGTCGCGTAGCGATCGGTGAAGTAGGGGCCGAACTCGCGCAGGTGGTTGCCGCTCGGGCCGAGGTGGTTGTAGACGACGTCGAGGCAGACGCCGAGGCCGCGCTCGTGGCAGGCGTCGACGAAGCGCCGGAACGCGAACGGCCCGCCGTAGGGCGCGTGCACGGCGTACAGCCCGACGCCGTCGTAGCCCCAGCCGTGGCGGCCCGGGAAGCTCGCGAGCGGCATCACCTCGACGATCCCGACCCCGAGTGCGACGAGGTGGTCGAGGCGCGCGATCGCGGAGTCGAGCGTGCCGTCCGGCGTGAACGTGCCGACGTGCAGCTCGTAGACGACTGCCCCCTCGAGCGCGACGCCGTCCCAGGCCACGGACGTCGCGCGCACGGCCTCGAGGTCGACGACGGCGGAGCGCCCGTCGGGGCCGTCCGGGAGCGAGAGCCCGCGCGGATCGGCGCGCGGCTCGCCGTCGTCGATCGCGAACGCGTAGGCGGTGCCGGGCGGCGCGGCGAGCTCGGACTCCCACCAGCCGCCCTCGCCCGCGCGCATCGCGCTTCGCTCGTCGCCGAGCACGAGCGTCACGCCCGAGCGCGCCTGCGGCGCCCACACCCGGAAGCTCACGGGGCGCTCACGAGCAGCGCCACGGGCAGCTCCGCGAAGAGCGCCTCGCAGGGCACGCTGCCGTCGTCGACCACGTGCGCCGTGCCGCTCAGGACGTCGTGCCAGGTGCCGGGCGGGAGCGTCACGACGTGATCCTTCCACCCGCTGCGCGCGAGCAACCCCGGCCAGCGGGTGACGGCCGCGGCGACGCTGCCCGCGCGCAGGCAGCCGAGCGCGTGCGGCGAGGTGGAGAGCAGCGGCTCGTAGCCCGCTCCGGGGCCGAACAGCTCGGGCTGCGCGCGCCGGAGCTGCAGCGCGCGGCTCGTCACCCAGAGCTTCTCGGCGGCCAGGTCGCGCGGCCCGCCGGCCGCGAGCGAGTCGAGCAGCGCGCTGCGCACGGCGAAGTCGACCGGGCGCCGGTTGTCGGGGTCGACGAGCGCGGGGGCGAGCGTCTCGTTGCCCTGGTAGACGTCGGGCACGCCGGGGAGCATCAGCTGCAGCAGCTTGCTCGCGAGCGTCGTCGCGCGGATCAGCCCCTCGTTGGCGGCGAGCACGCGTGCGAACGTCTGCGCGATGTCGCCGTCGAGGCAGCGCGCGGCGAAGTCGCTGACGCTCACCTCGTAGCGCGCGTCGGGATCGTTCCAGCTCGTGAACTGCTTCGACTCGTTGACCGCCTTCTCCATGTAGGCGGTCAGCCGGTCGAGCTCGAGCGGCCAGGCGCCGAGCAGCGTCTGGAAGAGCAGGTACGCCGTCGGCTCGTCGACGTGGTACTCGGCGGCGTGCCGGCGCACCGCCTCCCAGCAGGCGTCCCAGCCGTCGAGGTCCTCGGCGACGGCGAGCAGGCGCGCGCGCACGTCCTCGCTGCGCTTCGTGTCGTGCGTCGAGAGCGTCGTCATGCCGCGCGGGAAGCGCTCGGCCTGGCCCCCCGCCCAGGCGTGCAGCAGGTCGGCGTCGGGCGCGTCGAGCGAGCGCGGGTCGCCGCCGACCTCGTCGAGCGCGATCAGGCGGTGCCAGCGGTAGAACGTCGTGTCCTCGATGCCCTTGGCCATGACGGGCCCGCAGACCTGCTGGAAGCGCACCACGAGGTCGCGCCCGGCGGCGCTCGCCGCGGCGGTGTCCGAGAGCCGGCCGAGGAGCGTCGCGAACGTGTCGGCGAGGTCGGGCCGCGCGCGGGCTGCGAGCGTCGCCATGCGCTCGAGCCGGGCCAGCTCGCCGGGAGCGGCGGCGATCCCGGGGCGCAGGTAGGCGCGGTAGACCGCGACGTGCGAGAGCAGCTCGCGCAGCGCCTCCTCGCACACGTCCTGCTCGAGCGCGCCGTCGCTCGCCGCGACGGCGGAGCGCGCGAGGCGGCGCACCTCCGGCTCGAACAGGTTGCGCACGACGAGGCCCTTGGCCTCGCTCTCGACGCGCTCGAGCGAGGGCTCGCCGCCCGTCGCGCGCCAGCGCTCGTCGAGCTCCGGCCCGAGCGGCGGCACGAGCGCCGCCTGGATCGCGCGCATCGCGTCGTAGCCGGTCGTCCCCGCGCAGGGCCAGTCGCCGTGCAGGTCCTCGCCCGGCGCGAGGATCTTCTCGACGACGACCCAGCCGCCGTCCGTGGCCGCGTGCAGGCGCTCGAGGTAGGCCTGCGGGTCGGCGAGGCCGTCGGGATGGTCGATCCGGAAGCCGTCGATCGCACCCGCGCGGTGCAGATCGAGCAACACCGCGTGGGTCGCGTCGAACACGTCGTCGAGCTCGACGCGGATCGCGATCAGCGTGTCGACGTCGAAGAAGCGGCGGTAGTTGAGGACGTCGTCCTTCTCGCGCCACGATGCGAGCGCGTAGTGCTGGGCGGCGAGCAGATCGGCGATCGGCGCGCCCGGGTCGCTGCCCGGCGCGAGCGGGAAGCGGTGCTCGTAGTAGCGCAGCACCGGCGCGCCGTCGTAGCGCGAGACCGCGAGCTCGCCGGCCGTGAGCACGTCGGCGAGCGGCGCGCCCAGCACGGGCAGCCCGATGCGCCCGTTTCCGAACTCCCAGTCGACGTCGAACCAGTGCGCGGCGGGCGCCTCGCGGCCGAGCCGCAGCATCTCCCAGAACGGCCCGTTGAGGTACTCGGGCTCGGGGACGGCCATGTGGTTCGGGACGATGTCGACGACGAGCCCGAGGCCATGGGCGTGCGCGACGTCGGCGAGGGTCAGGAGCCCCGAGCGCCCGCCGAGCTGGTTCGAGACACGCGTGTGGTCGACGACGTCGTAGCCGTGCAGCGAGCCGGGCGTGGCCTGCAGGATCGGCGAGAGGTAGAGGTGCGAGACGCCGAGGCGCGCGAGGTAGGGGACGATCGCGGCGGCGTCCGCGAAGCCGAAGCCCGCGTGCAGCTGCAGGCGGTAGGTCGAGCTCAGGGTGCGCCCGTCAGTCATGCCGCAGCACGACGAGCGAGCGCGCGCCGATCTCGTGCTGCGAGCCCGCCTGGCGGTCGCCCTCGGCGGTCGCGTCGCCCGTGTCCAGCACGATGTTCCAGGTCGACCCGTAGCTCGCGTCCGGCAGCGTCACCGCCGCGTCCTCGTAGGTCGGGTTGAAGAGGATCAGGAAGGAGTCGTCGACGATCTCCTCGCCGCGCAGGCCGGGCTCCGCGATGCCCTTGCCGTTGAGGAAGACGGCCAGCGGGTCGGCGTTCGGGCTCGCCCAGTCGGCCTCGCCCATCGGCGTGCCGTCGGCGGCCAGCCAGGCGATGTCGGGCACGCCGTTGGCGGCGGTCGCGCCCGTGAAGAAGCGCCGGCGCCGGAACACGGGGTGCTCCGTGCGCAGCTTCGTCACGGCCTGCGTGAACGCGAGCAGCCCCTCGTCGACCTGCGCCCAGTCGATCCAGGAGGTCTCGTTGTCCTGGCAGTAGGTGTTGTTGTTGCCGTTCTGCGTGCGGCCGACCTCGTCGCCGTGCAGGATCATCGGCACGCCCTGGCTGAGCAGCAGCGTCGCGAGCAGGTTGCGCTGCTGGCGGGCGCGCAGGGCGTTGATCGAGGCGTCGTCGGTCGGGCCTTCGGCGCCGCAGTTCCACGAGCGGTTGTGCTGCTCGCCGTCGTTATTGTCCTCGCCGTTCGCCTCGTTGTGCTTGTCGTTGTAGGACACGAGGTCGCGCATCGTGAAGCCGTCGTGGGCCGTGACGAAGTTGATCGACGCGAAGGGCGCGCGGCCGTCGCCCTCGTAGAGGTCGCTCGAGCCCGAGAGCCGCTCCGCGAACTCGCCCACGGAGCTCGGCTCGCCGCGCCAGTAGTCGCGCACGCAGTCGCGGTACTTGCCGTTCCACTCCGTCCAGCCCGGCGGGAAGTTGCCCACCTGGTAGCCGCCGGGGCCGACGTCCCAGGGCTCGGCGATCAGCTTGACCTGCGAGACGACCGGATCCTGCTGCACGAGGTCGAAGAACGCGCTCAGGCGGTCGACCTCGTGGAACTGGCGCGCGAGGCTCGCGGCGAGGTCGAAGCGGAAGCCGTCGACGTGCATCTCGTCGACCCAGTAGCGCAGCGAGTCCATGATCAGCTGGAGCACGTGCGGGCTGCGCATCAGCGGCGTGTTGCCGGTGCCCGTCGTGTCGTAGTAGAACGACTTGTCCTCGTCGCTCAGCCGGTAGTAGGCGGCGTTGTCGATGCCGCGGAACGCGAGCGTGGGGCCGAGGTGGTTGCCCTCGGCGGTGTGGTTGTAGACGACGTCGAGGATGACCTCGATGCCGGCGCGGTGCAGCTCGCGCACCATCGCCTTGAACTCGAGCACCTGCTGGCCGCGGTCGCCGGAGGCGCTGTAGGCGTTGTGCGGGGCGAAGAACCCGATCGTGTTGTAGCCCCAGTAGTTCGAGAGCCCCTTGTCGATCAGCGTCGAGTCCTGCACGAACTGGTGCACGGGCATCAGCTCGATCGCGGTCACGCCGAGGCTCGCGAGGTGCTCGATCATGGCCGGGTGGCCGACGGCCGCGTAGGTGCCGCGGATCTCCTCGGGGATGCCGGGATGGAGCTGCGTGAGGCCCTTGACGTGGGCCTCGTAGATCACGCTCTCGTGGTAGGAGTGACGCGGCAGGCGGTCCTCCTGCCAGTCGAAGAACGGGTTCGTGACGACCGACTTCATGACGTGCGGCGCGGAGTCCTCGGTGTTGCGCTCGTCCGGCGTGCCGAGCTCGTACGAGAAGCACGCCGGCGCCCAGTCGATCGCGCCCTCGTAGGCCTTCGCGTAGGGGTCGAGCAGCAGCTTGCTGGGATCGCAGCGGTGGCCGTTGGCCGGGTCGTAGGGCCCGTGCACGCGGTAGCCGTAGCGCTGCCCGGGCTCGATGCGCGGGAGGTAGGCGTGCCACACGAGCGCGTCCTTCTCGGCCATCGGCACGCGCGTCTCGGCGTTCGCGTCGTCGAACAGGCACAGCTCGACGCCCTCGGCGATCTCGGAGAAGAGCGCGAAGTTGGTGCCCGCGCCGTCATACGACGCGCCGAGCGGATACGGGCCTCCGGGCCAGACCTCCATGGAGCTCCTTCGGTGTGGATGGTTGCGTCAGGAGCAGAAGGCCCAGCGCACTGCGAAAGCCTACGAGCAGGTCTACCTCACGGGACGAGCGGCACCCATTCGCGCGCCTCGTCGTCCTTCCCGTCGCCGTCCTCGTCCTCGGCGAGCGGGTCCTTCACATCGGTCAGCGGGGGCACGTCGGGGCCTTCGCCCCACGGTGCGTCGCCGCCGTCCTCGTCCTTCTCGTCGTCAGCCATGCGCCGTTGATGCCCGAGTTGCCGGGGCCAAAACGAGCCCGGCCTACGCCCGGGCGCGGGCGGGCTCCTGCGCACCCGCCGGGGTCGCGACGGCGTGGCGCTCGACGAGCAGCATCGCGGCGTCGTCCGGCAGCGGCCCGCCATGCGCGCCTGCGGCAGCGAGCAGGATGTCCTCGAGCAGCGCGCGCCCGCGCGCCGGCGACTCGGCGAGCATGCTGCGCAGCCGCGGCTCGCCGAAGCGCTCGCCGCCGGCGGGCGCCGCGCGGCCCTCGACGACGCCGTCGGTGTAGAGCAGCAGCGAGAACGCGGGCGGCAGCTCGACGCGCGAGGGCGTCCAGGTCGCGCGCTCGCTGACGCCGAGCGGCACGCCGGTGCGGGCGGCGAACGCCAGCGGGCGGCCGTCGGCGAGCAGGATCGGCGGCGGGTGCCCGGCGAGCGTGATCGTCGCCTGCGTCAGGCCGGGGTCGATCACGACCGAGCAGACGGTCGCGAAGAACTCCTCGTAGCGCGCGTGCGCGAGCAGCAGGCGGTTGAGGCTCTGCAGGCGCTGCGGCGGCGAGATGCCGGCCTCGACGAGCGCCTCCCACCCGGCGCGCAGCATCGATGCGAGCGCGGCGGCCTCGGGCCCGTGGCCCGAGACGTCGCCGACGAGCAGCGCGAGCGTCGAGTCGGCGCGCTCGGTCGCCGCGTAGAAGTCGCCGCCGAGCTCGAGCCGCTGCTCGCCCGGGCGGTAGATCGAGGCGACGGTGACGTCGACGCGCCGCAGCCGCGGGGCCGGCACGAGCGATCCCACGAGCTCGCGGTGCAGCGCCACCGCCTCGGCGACGCCGTGTGCGGCCTGCGCCCGCAGCGCGCGCGTCGCGGCGCCCACCGCGAGCGCGCTGAAGAGCCAGACGGCGATCAGCGGGAGGCCGTAGAGCGAGGGGTCCGGCGGGTCGGAGTAGCCGACGACGATCACGAAGCAGGCGCCGCCGGCGAGGGCGACGATCTGCCCCGACCAGACGTCGACGATCGCGATCGCGAGCACGCCGAGGATCGCGATCGCCCCGGCGAGCCCGATGGACGCGTTACGGCCGATGGCCTGGGCTGCGACCGACCACGCGAGCTCGAACGCGACGCCGCCCGTGATCAGCGCCGTGCGTGTGCGCGGGCGCACGCCGGCGGAGGGGTCGAGCAGCACGCCGCGCAGCCTGCTCGCGTAGCCGCCGACGGGCGCGAACGGCTGCTCGATCGGCGGCGGCGGCGTCGCGGCGGCGGGGATCGAGTGGCTGACGATGCCGTCGGCGATGCCGCTTGCGCCGCGGCGCGTGGCAGCGTGCACGAGCACGCGAACCAGCCGCGAGTCGCTGCGGCGCACGTCGAACTCGCCCTCCCAGACGCCGTCGAACTCGAGCGCTCCCATGATGTCGACGGCCTGCTGGCGGCTGCGCACCGGGACGAGGAGGTCGATGATCGGCCGTCCGAGCGCGTCCCGCTCGGCGAAGCCGTAGAGCTCCTCGGCCGCGCGGTTCCACCCGACCACGACGCCGGCTGCGTCCGATTCGACTCGTGCGGATTTCCCGACTGCCCAGGCGGGCAGGTCTCGGGGTCTCCCGGAAGCGGTCAACCGCTCACTCCGCATCTCTGGGGATCAGGCGCGCGACTCGTGCGCCGAGCGTACTGCATAGGCTGCATGGCACGCCTGCTCAGGCCGGTGCGGACGTCTCGGGCACGTCCGTCACGACCGCCTCGGGCCGCGGCGTCGGGGCATGCGTGACGAGCTCGGCATGCGAGACCTCGGAGATGCCCTCGATCGCCGTCAGCGTCGCGTAGCCCTGCTCGAGCAGGGCGGTGTCGCACGCGGGGTCGAGATCGCCGGACGTCGTCCGGTACTCCATCTGCACCCAGCGATCGCTGCGGTCGGCGAGCGCGACGCGCACGCGGCCGAAGCGGTCGAGCTTCGCCCACTTGACGCCGCGCACCCGGGCGAACGGGAGCGCGGGCGCGTTGAGGTTGATGACGCTCGAGCCCGGCAGCCGGGCGAGCATGTCGAGCGGCTCGTCGAGCAGCTCGCAGGCCGTCTGCCAGTGCATCGGGTCGCTCGTCGGCATGCTCGTCGCGAGCGCCGAGATGCCGAACGTCGCGGCCGTCAGCGCGGCGCCGACCGTGCCCGAGTGGAGGCAGGCATGACCCGTGTTCGGGCCGGCGTTGATGCCGGTGACGACGAGGTCGGGGACGTCGCCGAATGCGCCCAGGCAGGCGGCCATGACGGCCAGGCCCGGCGGGCCGACGAGCGAGTGCGCGGCGATATCCGGGGCGCCCGGGATCGAGGCGGGGCTCGTCTCGATGCGCTGGTCGGAGCGGATCTGGCCGATCGCGGCGCCCACGCCGCTCATGTCGTCGCGCGGCGCGATCACGGTCACGTCGTGGTTGCGCGCGGTCAGCGCGATCGCGAGCGCGTGGATCCCCGGCGACTCGATGCCGTCGTCGTTCGTCACCATGATCTTCATTCAGCTGCTCCTCTCGAGCGTCTCGAGCTGCACGTGCTGCGCCAGCTGGGCGATCGCCTCGGCGTCGCCCGAGCCGAGCCCGTGCCGGGTCACGTTCATGGCGCCGGCGCCGACCGCGAGCCGCAGCGCGGCCTCCGCGTCGAGACCCTCGGCGCGCGCGTAGGCGAGCGCCGCGGTCATCGAGTCGCCGGCGCCCGAGGGGTCGATCACGGACATCTGCGGGCCGGTCGCCTTCAGCAGCTCGCCGCCGAGCAGCGCGAGCGCGCCGCCCTCCGCGCGCGAGACGACGACGTCGCGGGCGCCGGCCTCGGCGATGGCCTCGATGCCGGCGATCACCGCGGCGTCCGTGCGCTCCGTCGTCCAGCCGTCCTCGACGAGCTCGTCCTCGCTCAGCTTGGCGACCGACACGCCGCCCGCCAGCGCCTCGCGCAGGAACGACCCCTGGAGGTCGACGACGACCTCGACGTCGTTCGCGCGCAGATCGGCCGCGAGCCGCTCGAACGTGCCGTCCGGCAGCACGGAGCCCTGGCGATGGGTGCCCGTGAGCACGCACACGCCCGCCTCGAGCGCCGCGCCGAGCGTGACGGTGTAGAGGTCGTCCACCTCGTGCCGGCCGAGCGCGCCGAGCTCGGCCTGCCACCACTCGCTGCGCTCGCCCTCGCGGCGGTCGTGCACGTAGGCGCCGCTCGGCTCGCCCACCGGGATGGCGCGCACGTCGAGCGCGTGGCGCGAGATGAGGTGGCCGAAGACGTCGCCGGTCTCGCCGCCGAGCGCCGTCACCAGGATCGCCGTCGCACCGAGGTGCGTGAGCATCCGCGCGACCCAGAAGCCCTGGCCGCCCGGGTGGATGTGCAGCTCGCCGGCGTCGCTCGTCCCGCGCTCGATCGTCACGGTGAGGATGGGCGCGGGGGCGAAGACGCAGACGGGCATGGTCGCTTCGTGTCCCGCCCGGCGCGCGCGAAACGCCAGGCATGATGCGGCGATGCCCGAGATCGTGCTCACCGACGGCGGCATGGGCCAGGAGCTCGTGCGCCGCTCGAGCTCGCCGCCGACGCCGCTGTGGTCTGGCCTCGTGCTCATGCAGGAGCCCGACCTGGTGCGCGACCTGCACGCCGAGTTCATCCGCGCGGGTGCGCGCGTGATCACGATCAACGCCTACGCCGCGACGCCCGAGCGGCTCGCGCGCGAGGGCGCCGAGGACCTGTTCGAGACGCTGCAGCGGCGCGCGATCGACCTCGCGGTCGAGGCGCGCGAGGCGGCCGCCGAGGACGACGTGCTGATCGCCGGCTGCCTCTCGCCGCTCTTCGGCAGCTATCACCCCGAGCTCACGATCCCGTTCGAGGAGACGCTCGCGATCTACCGCCGGATCGTCGCCGAGCAGGCCGGGCGGGTCGATCTGATGCTGTGCGAGACGATGGCGTCGGCCGAGGAGGCCCGCGCCGCCGCGATCGCCGCGAGCGAGAGCGGCCGGCCCGTGTGGATGGCCTGGACGCTGGCCGACGATCCCGGCCCGCCGCGCCTGCGCAGCGGCGAGTCGCTCGCGACGGCATCGGCCGCGCTCGCCGGCATCGAGCTCGCGGCGCGCCTCGTCAACTGCAGCCGGCCCGAGACCGTCGACGCGGCGCTCGCCGATCTCGTCGCGCTCGGCGGCACGGTCGGCGCGTACGCGAACGCGTTCCCCGACGTCGGAGACCTCAAGCACGGCGGCACCGTCGACGTGCTCGGCGTGCGCGACGATCTCGGGCCCGCGCAGTACGCCCAGGCCGCCGTGGGCTGGGTCGCGGGCGGTGCCGCGATCGTCGGCGGCTGCTGCGAGGTCGGCCCGCCGCACATCGCGGCGCTGCGGGATCGCCTCATCGAAGCCGGCTACACGCCCGTGGCGGCGCTTCGCGACTGAGACGCACTCGGCGCGCCCGCCCTCGGCGAGGGCGAGCACGCCGCGAGGCGCTGGTGCTCAGGCGCCGCCGTGGGGCAGCTGCGCCCGCACCATCCACTGCTGCTCCTCGAGCGCGCGCACGACGGCGACGAGCACGTCCTGCGACGCGGCGTCGAGCTCGCCGAGGCGATCCATGCGCGTGCGCGCGAGCTCGCTGACCTCGGCGATGCGGTGCGCGAGCTCGCGCACGACCTCGTGATCCTCGATCGCGCCGACCGCGAGCGGCTTGCCCTCGGCGCGCGCCGCGACCGTGCCGGCCTGGCCGTCGGGGAAGGCGCCGATCGCGACGGCGCGCTCGGCGACGGTGTCGGCGAGCGCGTGCCACGACGCGACGAGCTCGTCGAGCTGCAGGTGCAGCGTGCGGAACGCGGGCCCGACGACGCTCCAGTGCAGCTGCTTGCCGACCAGCGCGAGGTCGAGCAGGTCGACGAGCGTCGCCTGCAGCTCGCGGCCGGTCTCCTGGCGCAGGTGCGGATCGATCGAGGGCAGGTGGGTGGGGGTGGCGGTCGAGGCCATGACGTCTCCTCAGGGTGGCGGTCCAGGCACCGTAGTACGTCCGGGGCCGAGGCTCGCGAAACAGTCGGCGCGGCCGCGGCCGCTCAGCCGGCGGGCGTGCG
>DASXXY010000236.1:0-5548 GCA_036502805.1 Gaiellales bacterium
CTCTCGCCCGGCGAGCTCGTGGGCGAGCTCGCGCGCACGCTCGGATCCCTGCCGGCCGGGCGCGCGGCCACGGCCACGCCGCGCTACCTCGAGCGCGAGCTGCTCTTCCCGTACACGGCGGGGGAGGCGTTCGTGCGCGCGCTGCGGGCGCGCGGCGGCCAGCGGCTGCTCGATCGCGCGTTCGCGCATCCGCCCCGGACCTCCGCCGCCGTGCTCGATCCCGCGCGCTACCTGGCCGGAGACCCGCCCGCCCAGCCCGTCGCGCTGCCGCCCGGGAGCTTCACGTTCACGAGCACGTTCGGCGCCGAGGACCTGGCCGCCCTGACGGGCAGCGACGAGCTTGCGCGCGGGTGGCTCGGCGGCCGCATCGGCGTGTCCGCGCGCGGGCTCGACGTGCGCCTCGCGACGCGCGCTGCGAGGGCCGTCGCCGCCGCCCTGCGACGCGTCCTGCCGGCGGCCGCGAGCGTCGTCGCGAACGGCCGTCTCGTGTGTGTTCGCATTGCGCACACAACCGCTTCAGTGCGGGACCGTTCCTGCCGATAGGGACGGCGTGGAGACACCCCGAGGGCGCGGTGAGGCAGAGAGCGCTGCCGAACGGCGATTGCACGCAGTCGTCGATACGCTCGGCCTGCACGTGTACAGCGGCGAGACGTTTCCCGACGATCGCTTCGTCACGAAGGTCGCACTGACGCCTGCCCGCTCGCTGCTCGGCCTCGTCTCCGACGGCAGCGGCAGCGACGACCAGTGGATCGCCGCCATCCACCCCGAGGATCGCCCTCGCTACGAGGAGCTGTTCTGCTACGCCAACGAGCGCCTGCTGCACCCGCTCGAGCTCGAGTACCGCCTGTGCGGCTACGACGGCGTCGAGCGCTGGGTCTGGGAGCGGATCTTCCCGCACCGCCTGCGCGACGACGGCGTGGTCGACGTCGACGGCGTCGTCGCCGACGTGACGGCGCTGCACGAGGCCACGCTCGAGCGCAACGACCTCTCCGAGCGCCTCGAGCGCGTGCTCGGCGGCGTGGCCGAGTTCGTCGTCTCGTGCGAGATCCGCGACGGCCGCACGAGCTGGGTGCATCCCGGGCCCGGCGCCGAGCGCATCTTCGGCGGGCCGATCCCGGAGGGCGCCGACGGGCCGAGCATCTGGTACGAGTGCGTGCACCCCGACGACCGCCCGCTGCTCGACCAGTACTTCGAGCGGCTCGTGCGCCGGGAGTCCGCGGAGGCGACCTATCGCCTGCGCGGCCTCGACGGGATCGAGCGCTGGGTCTGGGCGCGCGCGCGGCCGCACGCCGGCGAGGGGCCGGTCGTCGCCTACGACGCCGTCCTCAGCGACGTCACCGAGCGCGAGCGCGCCCGCATCGGCCTGCAGCTCGCACGCGAGGAGGCCGAGCGCCGCTCGCGCGTCGACCCGACGACGGGGCTCTTCAACCGCCTGCACCTGCTCGACGTCGCGCGCCGCGAGCTCGCCCGCTCGCAGCGCGAGCTCACGCATCCCGCGCTCGTCCTGCTCGACGTCGACCGGCTGCGCGACCTCAACGAGCGCGGCGGCCATGCCGTCGGCGACGCCGTGCTGCGCGAGCTCGCCGGGCGGCTGTCCCACAGCGTGCGCACCTACGACACGATCTCGCACGTCGGCGGCGGGCGCTTCGCCGTGCTCGTGCCCGACCTGCGCGATGCCGAGGCGCTACGCCGCATCTGCAGCGAGATCGCGGCCACGCTGACCGGCGAGCCGCTGCGCTCGGTCGGGCGCGAGCTGCGCGTCTCCGTCACGGCCGCGGGCGCGCGGGCGCACCCGGGCACGACGATCGACGCGCTCCTGCACAGCGCCGAGGTCGCGCTCGCGACTGCGAAGCGCACCGGAGCCGCGGGTCCGCCCGCCCCGCAGCCGGTCACCCAGCCCACGCCGCAGCAGCGCGGCGACGATCAGGACGAGGCCGTGCTGGTCGCCGCCTCGCTGGCGCGCGCCGCCGCCGAGCGCGAGGGCGTGCCGCACGAGCACGAGGTCGGCGTCGCCGAGCTCGCCGAGCTCGTCGGCCGCGAGCTCGGCCTGCCCGAGAGCCTGCAGGGCGACCTGCGCCTCGCGGGCCTCCTGCACGACGTCGGCACGATCGCGGTCGCGGGCGCCGTCCTCTCCAAGCCCGGCCCGCTCGAGGAGCACGAGTGGGTGGTCCTGCGCGAGCACCCGAGCATCGGCGCCGACATGGTCGCCCGCATCCCGGGCCTCGCGCGCACGCAGCTCGCGATCCGCCACCACCACGAGCGCTTCGACGGCCAGGGCTACCCCGACCGGCTCGCCGGCGAGGCCATCCCGATGACCGCGCGCGTGCTCGCGACCGTCGACGCCTACACCGCCATGACCGAGGAGCGGCCCTACCGCGAGGCGCGCGACCGCGGGGACGCGCTCGACGAGCTGCGGCGCAATGCGGGCACGCAGCTCGACCCGGTCGTCGTCGAGGCGCTCTGCCGCGTGCTGGCCGGCGAGAGCGCCGGCGCGCTCGCCGCCTAGGCGTTTTCAGGCCCAGGCGGCGAGGCGCGGAGCGTCGCTCAGCCGGTCACGCCGGCCACGCCGTGGCGGGCCCGCGGAGCGGTCACGTTGGTCGACGACGAGGCGGTGGCGCGCGGTGCGTCACTGCTCGTGGCGACGGCGGTGTTCTTGATGCGGTCGCGCTGCGTGAGGTCGACCTTGACGACCAGGTAGACCGACTTGTGGCTGCCCTTGCCGAGCGTGCCGACCATCCAGCAGACGACGCCGTCCGCGAGCTTGCCGCCGCCGGTACCCGTCACGGTCACGCCGTCCGGGAGGGTGTCGCAGACCTTGACGTCGTGGGCCGCGACCTTGCTGACGTTCGTGACCCGCAGCGTGTAGTGGATCGCGTTGCCGGCGCGCACGCTCTTCGGGTTGCTCGTCTTCTTGAGCGTGATCCTCGGCTTGGGCGGCGAGCTCGGCGTGCTGCCGCCGGTCGGCGTCGTCGACGTCTTCCAGATGCCGGCGTCCCAGTCGAGGTCGCGCTGACCCGGCGCGAGCGCCGTCGCATCGGCGCAGCCGTCCGTGCCGGCGTCCGAGCCGTTGGCCCGCGTCGAGCCCGGCGAGTTGCGCGGCGTGATCTCGTAGCCGGCCGGGATCGTGGCGAGGTCGAAGCACACGTGGTAGGTGCCGGCGTTGAGGCCGTCGAAGAGGTAGAGGCCGTTGGCGTCGGTCACCGTGTGGCCGACCGTGGCGCCGCTCGCGTCGTGCAGCGTGACGCCGACACCGGGCACTCCAACCTCTCCAGCATCCTGGATGCCGTTGTGATCGGTGTCGATCCAGACCCTGTCACCGAGCGCGGCGGGCTTCCAGAAGCCGAAGTCGTAGGTCGGGATGAACGAGCCCGCCGCGCCGGTGGGCGCGGGCGTGATGCACGGCGCGCCGTTGACGAGCGCGGCGTCGGAGTCGATGGCGTCATCCGTGCCGGCGTTCGCGCCGGTCAGGCCGAAGCCGGCGAGCGGGCCGCCCGGGGCGCTCGAGGCCGCCGCGATGCAGACGCTGTAGGTGGCGTTCGGATGCAGGTGATCGAAGCGGTAGAGGCCCGTGGCGTCCGTCGTGGTCGTCGCGACGACCATGCCCGAGCCGTCCAGGAGGTTGACGGTCACGCCGGCGAACCCGGGCTCGCCAGGGGTCTGGAGGCCGTCGTGGTTCTGATCCCACCAGACGTAGTCGCCGAGGCCGGCGAAGCCGACGGACGTCGTCGCCGTGCCGTGGTTGTCGCTCGTGTCGATCGACGGCTCGTTCGGCGTGGTCACGTCGGCCGTGTTCACGAGGTCGCCCGCGGGGGCGTCGGCGTCGACGGTCACGGTGACCGTCAGATCGAGCGTCTCGCCGATCGCGAGCAGGTTCGTGATCTGGCACGTCACGACGCCCGCGGCGGCCGTGCAGCCGGCCGATGCGCTCACGAACGTCGTGTGCGCCGGCAGGGCGTCGGTGACGACGCTCGTGCCCTCGGTGGCGTGCGTGCCGTGGTTCACGATGTGGATCGTGTACGTCAGCTGATCGCCTGGCGAGGCCTGGGCGTGATTCACGACCTTGAGCAGGCTCAGGTCGGGGTGTGCCGAGGCGAGCGCGGGCACGGCCAGAAGGCCGCTCATGGCAAGCAGCAGCACGAGCACGCGGCGCATCCTGCGCCTGGGAATCATGTGCATCGTCGTCTCCTGGTGTCGCAATTCCAGCGTCCCGCCGGACGGGATCTGGGGGAGCCTAGCAATCCCCCTTACGGGGGGCGGGCCCGGATTCGATGGACCTCGGGAGGTTCAGTCGGCGTGCGCCGTCTGAAGCAACCCCGGCCGGATGAGCTGGGCGGGACGCTGCAACCCACCGTCGTCGTAGGCCGGCGGATCGGCGGGTGCGAGGGGCGCCGCGGCGAACGATGCGGCCACCCGCTCGTCCGGCGCGCGGCCGTACAGCGTGGTGCGCTGGAGCGGCTCGCGACCGGCCGCGCGGATGACCTGCTCCATGCGCTCGGGCGGGCACTCCTGGCCGTGGCTCGCGCCCGCGGCGCGGCTGATCGACTCGTTCATGAGCGTGCCGCCGAGGTCGTTCACGCCGGCGTGCAGGAGCGCGCGCGCGCCGTCCGGGCCGAGCTTCACCCAGGAGGCCTGGATGCTCGGCACGTAGGGGTCGAGGATCAGCCGGGCGGCCGCGTGCAGCACGACGGCCTCGCGGAACGTCGGCCCGTGCCTGGCCGCGCCCTTGAGCGCGATCGGCGCCTCCTCGTGCACGAACGGCAGCGGCACGAACTCCGTGAAGCCGCCGGTGTCGCGCTGCAGGTCGCGGATCGCGAGCATGTGGCGGGCCTGGTTGACGGGCGCCTCGATGTGCCCGAACATGATCGTCGAGGTCGTCCGCAGCCCGACGGCGTGCGCAGTGCGCATGACCTCGAGCCACTGCTCGGTGCGCAGCTTGTCGGGGCAGAGGATGCGGCGAACCTCGTCGTCGAGGATCTCCGCGGCCGTGCCCGGCAGGCTGCCGAGCCCGGCGTCGCGCAGCATCTCGAGGTAGTCGCGCAGCGCCCAGCCCTCGGTCGCCGCGCCCTGCCAGACATCGAGCGGCGAGAACGCGTGCACGTGCAGGCCGGGGAGCTCGGCGCGGATGGCGCGCACGAGCTCGAGGTACCAGCTGCCCGTGAAGCCCGGGTGGATGCCGCCCTGCAGGCAGACCTCGGTCGCGCCGCGATCCCAGGCCTCCTGGCAGCGGCGCACGACCTCCTCGACGCCGAGCAGGTACGCGGGCCCGCGCAGGTTGGCGGCCAGGCGGCCCTTGGAGAAGGCGCAGAACCCGCAGCGGAAGTAGCAGACGTTGGTGTAGTTGATGTTCCGGCAGACGACGTAGGTGACGGTGTCGCCCGAGCGCTCGGCGCGGCGCTCGTCGGCCGTGCGCGCGAGCAGCTCGACCTCGGGCCCGCGCGCCGAGAGCAGGGCCTCGGCATCGGCCTCGCGCAGGTCGTCGCCGCGCTCGCTGCGCAGCAGGGCCTCGGCGAAGGCCGGCGAGACGGTGCCCGCGAGGCGCGGGCGCGTG
>DASXXY010000237.1:0-5976 GCA_036502805.1 Gaiellales bacterium
CTCGGCGAACCGCAGGCGCTCGGGGGTGGGCTCCGAGGTGCTCCGGCGCAGCAGGGCCCGCAGGCGCGCGTTGAGCTCGCCGACGTCGAAGGGCTTGACGAGGTAGTCGTCGGCGCCCGCGTCGAGCCCGTCGATGCGGTCGGCCACGGCATCGCGCGCCGTCAGCATCAGGATCGGCACGCGATTGCCGGCTCCGCGCAGCCTGCGGCAGACCTCGAGGCCGTCGATGTCGGGCATGCCGATGTCGAGCACGACCGCGTCGGGCACGGCCGTCGCGGCCTGCGTCAGCGCCTGCTGGCCGCCTTCGGCCATCTGCACCTCGTAGCCGGCGAGCGTCAGCGCGCGGCGCAGGGCGTCGCGCACGGAGCGGTCGTCGTCGACAACGAGGATCCTCATGCACCCATTGTGCCCCGGAGATCGGCCTTCCGGACATGACTCCTACGCAGCTCTTAGACGCCCCGCGGAATCAGCGGCGTGCAGGGCGAGCGGGCGTGAAGCTTCAAAAGACCTTCACGGATTCGGTACATCCCTCTGCCACCGTGGGCCTCATCGACTTCCGGCCGGCGCGTCCGGCCCAAACGGGGAGGAACACGATGCGAGGCTGGATCCGGCTGCCATCGCCCGCGATGGGCGTCGCGCTCATCGCGCTCGTCGCCGCCACGAGCGGCACGACCTACGCCGCGGTGCACATCGGCACCAGGCAGATCAGGGACAACGCGATCACGAGCAACAAGATCCGCAACGGCGCGGTCAAGAACGTCGACCTCGCACGCAACAGCGTCGTCACCGCCAAGATCGTCGCCGGCGCCGTCACGGGCCTGCAGGTCAAGGACGCGAGCATCGGCAACGCCGATCTCGGCACCGACTCCGTGAGCGCGTCGAAGATCCGCAACGGCGCGGTCGGCAACGGCGAGCTCGCGACCGACTCCGTGACGACGACGAAGCTGCGCGCGAACGCCGTCACGACGACCGACATCGCCGACGGCGCCGTGACCGGCGCGAAGATCACCGACAGCTCGATCACGGCCGCCGACATCAAGGACGGCGAGGTCGTCGAGGGCAACGGGCGCATCCTGTCCGTCGCGATCACGCTGCCGGACGGCACCGGCCAGACGGCGATCCTGAGCGCACCGGGCATCGGCGCGCTGCGCGCGAGCTGCGCCGCGGGCGTGGCCACGATGCAGTGGCAGAACACGGCGTCCAGCGCGCTCGACCTGACCCAGCAGATCGTGCTCCACACGACTGCGACCGCCGCCGCGAACGTGGATGCGACGTCCGTCGCCGCGGGTGCGACCGAGACGCAGTTCGTGCCCAACACGGGCACGGGCGGCGAGGAGTCGGTGCAGTGGCAGGCGAGCATCGACGCCGGCTCGGGCGACCACGTCGCGACGATCGCGGCGACGGCCGGCGCCAACGGCGCCAACTGCCGCCTGACGGCCCAGGGGTACGCCACCTCCTGACGGTCGCGGCCCATGTCGCGGGCGCATGCTGCATGCTCCCGCGACATGGCTCGCGACCCGCGCCACGACATCCTCTTCGAGCCGCTGCAGATCGGCCCGAAGACGCTGCGCAACCGCTTCTACCAGGTGCCCCACTGCACCGGGTTCGGGGTCGAGAAGCCGTGGTCGCAGGCGCGCCACCGCGCCGTCAAGGCCGAGGGCGGCTGGGCCGCCGTCAACACGGAGTACTGCACGATCAACGCCGAGTCCGACGAGACGCCGTACGTCTCGGCGCGGATGTGGGACGACGGCGACCTGCAGGTGCTGCGCGCGACCTGCGACGAGGCCCACCGGCACGGCGCGCTGGCCGGCATCGAGCTCTCGCACACGGGCGCGCACGGCGAGAACAGCGAGTCGCGGCTACCCGCGGCGGCGCCGTCGCAGATCGCGAGCGACTTCGCGACCGGCCTCGTGCCGCGCGCCATGACGGCGCGCGACATCCGCCGCGTCCAGGCCGACTGGGCGCGCGCCGCCCAGCGCTCGCGCGACGCGGGCTTCGACATCGTCTACGTCTACGGCGCGCACACGTACCTGCCCGGGCAGTTCCTCTCGCCCGCCTACAACCGCCGCACGGACGAGTACGGCGGCTCGCTCGCGAACCGCGCGCGCTTCTGGATCGAGACGCTCGAGGCCGTCCGCAGCGCGGTCGGCGACGACTGCGCGATCGCCTGCCGCGTCGCCGTCGACGGCATGGGCGCGCTCGGCGTGGAGCTGGAGGAGGGCCTCGAGTTCGTGCGCCTGGCCGATCATCTCGTCGACCTCTGGGACGTCACCGTCGGCTCGATCGCGGAGTGGGAGCTCGACTCCGGCCCCTCGCGCTTCTTCGCCGAGGGCTGGCAGCTCGAGCGCACGGCGCGCGTGCGCGAGGCGACGGCCAAGCCGATCGTCGGCGTCGGCCGCCTGACCGACCCCGACCTCATGGCCGAGATCATCCGCAGCGGCGCGTGGGACCTGATCGGCGGCGCGCGGCCGTCGATCGCCGATCCGTTCCTGCCGCGCAAGATCGACGAGGGGCGCGTGGACGAGATCCGCGAGTGCATCGGCTGCAACGTCTGCATCTCGAAGGCCGACAGCCGCCGCCACATCGGCTGCACGCAGAACGCCACGGCCGGCGAGGAGCACCGCCGCGGCTGGCACCCCGAGCGCTTCCCGCAGCTCCCGCCCGGCTTCGACGCGCTCGTCGTCGGCGGCGGCCCGGCGGGCCTGGAGTGCGCGCTCACGCTCGCGCGCCGCGGCGCCGAGCGCGTGCGGCTCGTGGAGCGCACGCCGGCGATGGGCGGGCACCTCGGCCTGCTCACGCGCCTGCCTGGCCTCGCCCAGTGGGGCCGCGTCACGGCCTACCGGATGGCCGCGCTGCAACGCCTACCGAACGTCGAGCTGATCACGGATCGGGAGCTGACCGCCGCCGAGATCGCGACCGACCCGGCCACGGCGATCGTGCTCGCGACCGGCTCGCGCTGGGCGGCCGACGGTCTCAACGCGTTCACGCGCGCGCCGCTTCCCGGCGCCGACGGCGCGCACGTGCTGACGCCCGAGCAGGTCGTGATGGGCGGCCTGCGCCCACCGGCCGGGCGCATCGTCGTCTACGACGGCGACGGCTACCTGGTCGCGGCCGCGCTCGCCGAGCTGCTCGCGCGCGAGGGCCGCGAGGTCGAGCTCGTGACCGGCTACGACGCCATCGCGCCGTTCTGCGCCGAGACGCTCGAGGCCGCCCTCGTGCGCGCCCGCCTGCACGGGTGCGGCGTCGCGATGCGGACGGGCACCGTCGCGACGGCGATCGGCGAGCGCTCGCTGGCCTGCGTCGACGCCGACGGCGACGCGCGCGAGATCGCGGCTGCCGGCGTCGTCCTCGTGACCCAGCGCGTGTCGTCGGACGCGCTCTTCCACGAGCTCGACGGCGTGCGCGAGCGCAGCTTCCGGATCGGCGACTGCGTCGCGCCGCGGCTGCTCGCCGAGGCGATCTTCGACGGTCACCGCCTCGCGCGCGAGATCGAGGGCGACGACCCCGAGGTGGCGTTGCCGTACCTGCGCGAGCGCGTCGGCGACCTCGCGGAGCTGCCCGCACAGGCCGATCCCGGGGCGCTCGCGGTGCTGCCCTCCCGCCCGGAGCCGGCGCGGCGCGCCTGCGCGTTCGAGGACGACGTGACCGTCGCCGCAGGGCGCATCGACGCACTGCTGCGCGCGGCCGGGCCCGCCGGCGTCGTCGCGGTCGGCGCCGGTGCCGCCGGCGCGATCGACGCCGGGCGCCGGCTCGCCGAGCGCCACGGCGCGCGGCTCGCGGTGTCGCGGCCGCAGGTCGAGGCGGGCCGGGCGACGCGCGCCGAGCTCGTCGGCGCCTCGGGCGCGACGGTCGCGCCGGAGGCGTACGTCGCACTCGGCATCTCCGGCGCGCTCGCACACCTCGTCGGCATGTCCGGCAGCGGCACCGTCGTCGCCGTCAACCGCGACCGCACGGCGCGCATCTTCGAGTACGCCGACCTCGGCGTCGCAGCCGATGCCGCCGAGGTCATCGACGCGCTGCTGGCGCTCACCGCGCCCCCGTGACGGTCAGGCGCGCCGCGCGCCGACGTAGCGGATGCCCGTGGCGGTGATCTCGCCCGCGGCGATCGCCGCCTGCTCGTCGCGCTCGCCGACGCCGTCGATGTCGGCGTAGAAGTACGGGGCGTTCTCGCACAGGACGCGCTCGAAGCGCTCGTCGAGGGCCGCGACGATGTCCGCGGCGGGGTGCAGGCCGTGACCGCCGGCCCAGGCCGAGAAGTACTCGTCCCAATCGGCGCCCGAGGCGAGCCACTCTCCGCGCCGTCGTTGCAGCCAGCCGGGATCGTCGCCCTCGGGCGCCGCGAGCCTGTCGAAGCACCAGCGCGCGCTGCGCTCGTCGAAGCGCTCCCACTGCCACTCCGCGACGATCACGAGCCCGCCCGGAAGCAGGCTCGCGGCCACCCGGTCGAGCACCTCGCCGAGATCGCCGACGTGATGCAGCGAGCGGCTGGCGACGATGGCGCCGACGGGCTCGCCGAGCTCGGCCCGCTCGAACTCGCCGTGACGGTATGCGGAGCCGGGTGGCGCGTTGCGATCGACGCCCACGGCGTCATAGCCGTCGGCGAGCAGGGCCGGCACGAACCCGCCGAGCGGCCCGCAGCCCAGCTCGAGCACCCGGGCCGGCGGCGGGGGCAGCTGCGCACGCACGAAGGGCGTCGACGCGACCAGCCAGCGCTCTCCGAATGCCATGCGCAGACGGTAGCTCAGCCGGCCGCGAGGCAGGCTGTGACGACTCGTCCCGACGTGTCCAGGAGCGTCGCGAGGTCGCTTGCCGCCGCGACGCGACATGCGCTGCACGGCAGCGCTCGCCCCTGGTACAACCACTCGCGTGAGAGCCATGCGCACGATCAGCGTCGTCGGCGTGCACGCGGCCGGCGAGATCGGGAACGTGATCGTCGGCGGCGTCCTGCCGCCGCCCGGCGCGACCGTGTTCGAGCAGATGCAGGCGCTTCAGCGCGACGGCGACGGCCTGCGGCGCCTGCTGCTGCGCGAGCCGCGCGGCAGCGTCGCCGCCCACTGCAACCTGATCGTGCCCTCGACGCGCGACGACTGCGACGCGGGCTTCATCATCATGGAGCCGACGGAGTACCCGCCGATGTCGGGCTCCAACACGATCTGCACGACAACCGTGCTGCTCGAGACGGGCATGCTGCCGATGCACGAGCCCGAGACGGTCGTGCGGCTCGAGGCGCCCGGCGGCGTCGTCGAGGCGCGCGCGACGTGTCGCGACGGGCGCTGCGAGTCGGTCGAGTTCACGAACGTCCCCTGCTTCGCCGACCGCATCGACGCGCCGCTCGAGGTCGAGGGCGTCGGCACGCTGCACGTCGACGTCGCCTACGGCGGCATGTTCTACGCCATCGCCGACGCAGCCGCGCTCGGCTTCGCGATCGAGCCGGACGAGGCACGCGAGCTCTCGCTGATGGGCGAGCGGATCCGCGTCGCGGCGCGCGAGCAGCTGCCCTGCGCCCACCCCGAGAACCCCGCGATCCGCGACGTCTCGATCGTGCAGATCGCGGCGCCCTGGCAGGGCGTCGGCGCCGTCACGCGCAACGCGGTCGTGGTCGCGCCCGGCCGCCTCGATCGCAGCCCGACGGGCACCGGCCTCTCGGCGCGGATGGCCGCGCTGCACGCGCGCGGCCTCATGCGGCCCGGCGACACGATGTCGCACTCCTCGGTGATCGGCAGCGTCTTCGACGGCCGCATCGTCTCCGCGGCGCAGGTCGGCGACCGCCCGGGCATCGTCCCCGCGATCCGCGGCTCGGCCTGGATCACGGGGCTCTTCCAGTTCATGGTCGACCCGACCGACCCGTTCCCCGAGGGCTATCTCGTCGCCGACACCTGGGGCGTCAGCGGCAGCGGCTCCGATACGCAGGGCTGAGCGCGCAACACGGGGGTCTGGCCCGCAACGTGCGGGTCAGGCCCGCAACGTGCGGGTCAG
>DASXXY010000238.1:0-2431 GCA_036502805.1 Gaiellales bacterium
GCGGGCGCGGGGTGTTCAGCTCCGAGCTCGAGGAGGCGCTGCTCGCCGACCAGATCGACGTCGCGGTGCACTCCGCGAAGGACCTGACGACCGAGCACCCCCAGGGCCTCGAGCTCGCGGCCGTGCTCCCGCGCGCGGATCCTCGCGATGCCTGGTGCGGGCCGCACGCCTCGCTCGACGAGGTGCCGGCCGGCGCGCGTGTGGGCACCGCCTCGACGCGCCGCACCGCGCAGCTCGGCGCCGTGCGCCCCGACCTGACGATCGAGGGGCTGCGCGGCAACATCGACACGCGGCTGCGCAAGCGGGGCGAGCGCGGCCTCGCGGCGATCGTGCTCGCCGCCTGCGGCCTCGACCGGCTCGGCCTCGACGCCGAGATCGGCTTCCGCGTCTCGCCCGACGTGATGCTGCCCGAGGTCGGGCAGGGCTTCATCGCCCTGCAGACGCGCGCGGCCGACGCCGCGTCGCTCGCGCCGGTGGGCGATGCCGAGGGCCTGCGGATCCTGCGCACCGAGCGTGCGGCGGCCGCCACGTTCGGCGGGGGCTGTCTCGCGCCGGTCGCGGCGCACGCCGAGACGCTCGGCGGCGGCCGGATCGCGCTCCGCGTCTGGATCGGGCGCCCCGACGGCAGCGACTCGGCGGCCGCTCGCGGCGAGGGCGACGATCCCGATGCGCTCGGCCGCTCGATCGCCGAGCAGGCGCTCGCGGCCGGTGGCCGATCGCTGCTCGAGGAGGCGCGCGCGTGACCGTCTACCTCGTCGGCGCCGGACCAGGCGATCCCGGCCTGATCACCGTGCGCGGCCTCGAGCTCGTGCGGCGCGCCGAGGTGCTCGTGTTCGACCGGCTGATCGGCGACGAGCTGCTGGACGAGGCGCCCGCCGGGTGCGTCCTGATCGACGCCTCCAAGCGGCCCGACCACCACACGATGACGCAGGACGAGATCGACGCCTGCCTGGTCGAGCACGGCACGGCGGGACGCCTGGTCGTGCGCCTCAAGGGCGGCGACCCGTTCGTGTTCGGCCGCGGCGGCGAGGAGGCGCTCGCGCTCTCGGGCGCCGGCGTGCCGTTCGAGGTCGTGCCGGGCATCACCTCGGCGATCGCCGCCCCGGCCTACGCGGGCATCCCCGTGACCCATCGCAACGTCTCGGCGCAGCTCGCGATCGTGACCGGGCACGAGCGTCCCGGCAAGGAGACGTCCGAGATCGACTGGGACGTGCTCGCCCGCTTCCGCGGCACGCTCGTGTTCCTGATGGGCGTCGGGCGGCTGGGCGAGATCGCGGGCGCGCTGATCGAGCAGGGCAAGGATCCGGCGACGCCTGCCGCGGTCGTGCAGTCCGGCACGCTGCCGGCCCAGCACACCGTGACGGGACCGCTCTCGCAGATCGCCGCCATCGCCCACGAGGCCGGCATCCGCGCCCCGGCCGTCACCGTCGTCGGAGACGTCGCGGGGCTGCGCGACGGGATCGCCTGGGCCGAGACGCGCCCGCTGCACGGCCGCACCATCGCCGTGACGCGCGCGCGCGCCCAGTCGAGCGTGCTCGTCGCGCGCCTGCGCGAGCTCGGGGCGCGGGTCGTGGAGGCCCCGACGATCCGCACCGAGACGATCGAGGGCCCGCAGCTGCGCGGCGCCGACTACGACCTCGTCTGCGTCACCTCGCCGAACGCGCCGCGGCTGCTGCTCGACCGCCTCGGCGGTGACGCGCGCTCGCTCGCCGGCGTGCGCGTCGCCGCGATCGGGCCGGGCACCTCAGCTGCGCTGCGCGCGTGCGGGATCGTCGCCGACCTGGTCTCGGACCGCTTCGTCGGCGAGGGTCTCGTCGACTCGCTCGGCGACGTCACGGACACGCGCGTGCTCGTGGCGCGGGCGGAGGAGGCGCGCGACGTGCTGCCCGACGGCCTGCGCGCCGCCGGCGCGACGGTCTCGGTCGTGCCGCTCTACCGGACGCTGCGCGAGGCCCCGCGCGACATCGCCGCGGTGCTCGCCGCGGACGTCGTCGCGTTCAGCGCCGCCTCGACGGTGCGGAACCTCGCGGCCGCGCTCGCCGGCAGCGACGCCGGCGCGGTGCGTGCCGTCTCGATCGGGCCGGTGACGAGCGAGGCCATCCGCGCGCACGGCTTCGAGCTGGTCGCCGAGGCTGCGCAGCACGACCTCGACGGGCTCGTCGAGACGATCGTCGAACGGTTCGGGAACCGGCAGCCCACCTAGGCGGTCGTAGGGGTGCACGGTTCCCGTCACCTCCGGAGGTCTCCCAGATGCGCGCCCGACCGATCGTCCTCTCCGCCTGTGCGCTCGCGCTCGGGCTCGCCGCCTTCGCGGCGCTCCGTCCCGCCGGCTCCGACGGCTCGCTGCCCGCGGCGCAGGCCGCGTCGTCCACGCCGGGCGACCAGCACACGCTGACCTTCAGCGGCACCGGCTCGGTCGACCTGCACCCGG
>DASXXY010000239.1:0-6354 GCA_036502805.1 Gaiellales bacterium
CAGCGCTCGGGTCACGACGTCGTGCGGATCCGCGACGACCTGCAGGATCTCAGCCTCGACACGAGCTTTACGGTTGTACTGCTGTGGCCCGATGCGGTCACGGCCGAGGACACCCGAGCGCTGCGGAGCTTCCTCGCCCGCGGCGGCCGGCTCGTCGCTGCCGACACGAGCCCTGAGTCATGGCTCCCGGACGTCGTGCCGGATCCCCCTCGCTGGGCCGATGCGGCGCTCGGCGTCACGCGCCCGCTCGCGCCCGTCCCCGAGACGAGCGGCGTCGCGAGCCTGGCGGCGGGGGTCCAGGGGCGCTTCACCTCCGCCGGCTCGACCGCGCCCATCGCCGGCAGCGACGCGGCGCTGCTCGCGGTCGTGGCGCGCGTCGGCGCAGGCCGTGCCGTGCTCCTGGCAGACGCCGCGCCGCTTGTCAACAGCCACCTCGCGCGGCGCGACGACGCCGCCTTCGCGCTCGCGCTGGCCGGGCCCGGCCGACCGGTGGCGTTCGTCGAGAGCGTGCACGGCTACGGACGCGCGAGCGGCTTCGGCGCACTGCCCGGGCGCTTCCGCGGCGCGCTCGTTCTGCTCGGGCTCGCCGGCGCGCTGCTCGTGCTCGTACGCGGGCGCCGGCTCGGGCCGGCGCAGCCGGAGGGCCGGGAGCTCGCGCCGGCGCGCGCGGCGTACGCCGAGGGCCTGGCGGGCGTGCTCGCCGGTACGAATGACCCCGCGGCGGCGATCGCCCCCGTGGTCGCGGAGGCGCGCAGCCTGCTGCTCGTGCCCGCGGACAGCAGCGACGAGCGGCTGCTCGCGGCCGCGCGCAGCGAGGGGCTGAGCGAGGACGAGGCGAGTGCGATCGTGCGCGGGGTGTCGAGCCGTGCGGCGGCGCTCGCGGCGGCGCGCGGACTCGCGCGCATCAACGAGCGGAGGGGAGAGGCATGATCGAGGCCTTCGACCGCGTGCGCGCCGAGGTGCGGCGCGTCGTCGTGGGACAGCAGCGCACCGTCGACCTGGCGCTCGTCGCGGCCGCCACTGGGGGCCACGTGCTGCTCGAGGGGCCGCCCGGCGTCGCCAAGACGCTTGCGGTGAATGCGCTCGCGCAGGCGCTCGGGCTCGACTTCCGGCGCGTGCAGTTCACGCCGGACATGCTGCCCTCCGACGTCACGGGCACGATGACGCTGCGCGGCGGCGAGCTCGCGTTCCGGCCGGGGCCCGTGTTCGCCAACGTGCTGCTGGCCGACGAGATCAACCGCACGCCGCCGAAGACACAGGCCGCGCTGCTCGAGGCGATGCAGGAGCGACAGGTCACGGTCGACGGCGAGTCGCGCCCGCTGCCCGCGCCGTTCCTCGTCGCGGCGACGCAGAACCCGATCGAGTACGAGGGGACGTATCCGCTGCCCGAGGCACAGCTCGACCGCTTCCTCTTCCGCATCGACGTCGGCTACCCGGACGAGGCCGGCGAGGCGGCGATCCTGCGCCTGCCCCATCGCGGCGTGCGGGCGCCGTCCCTGAGCGCGATCGAGCCGGTCGCGGACGCGGGCGACCTCGAGCGCGCAGGTGCGCTGATCGACGAGACGACGGTCTCCGACGAGGTCGCTGCCTACCTCGCGGCAGTCGTCCGGCGCACGCGCGAGCTGCCCTCGGTCGAGCTCGGCGCGAGCCCGCGCGCGGCGGTGCACCTGCTCGCGGCGAGCCGCGCCGGCGCGCGCCTCGCGGGCCGCGTCTTCGTGACGCCGGACGACGTCGTCGCGATGGCGGTGCCCGTGCTCGCACACCGCCTCGTGCTGCGGCCCGAGGCCGAGCTCGAGCGCGTCACCCCGCAGGCGGCCGTGGCGGCGGCGATCGCGGCGGTCGCGGTGCCGCGGTGACGCCGACCGCCCGCACGGCCGGGCTGCTCGCGCTCTGCGCCGCGAGCGCGATCCTGACCGGCTGGCGCGTCGCCGCCGTGCTCGCCGCGGCGATCGTCGCCGCAGCGGTCGTCGACGCGCTGCGCGCGCGCAGGACGCCGCTCGTCGAGCGCACCCATCCGCCCGTCGTCGCCCGCGGCGCAGCGGTCGAGCTGAGCCTGCAGGTGCGCTCGGCCGGGCCCGTGCGTGTGCGGCAGGCGCTGCCCGCCGACCTCGCCCTCGTGCCCCAGGAGTGCGACGGCGACCTCGCCGGACAGCTCGTCGCGCTGCGCCGCGGACGCCACGTGCTGCCGCCCGTGGGCGTGCGCGCGAGCGGCCCGCTCGGCCTCGGCGCCTGGCAGCACCGGGTGGGCGGTGACTCGGAGGTGCTCGTGTATCCCGATCTCGTCGGCGCGCGGCGGCTCGCCGAGGCCGCGCGCCGGGGACAGCTGCCGGACTCGGGCCGCCGTGCGCGCGGCGCCTACGGCCTCGGCACGGCGTTCGAGGCGGTGCGCGAGTACGCGCCCGACGACGACGTGCGGCAGATCAACTGGCGCGCGACGGCGCGGCTCGGGCGCCCGATGTCCAACCAGTACCGGATCGACCAGGATCGCGAGGTGCGCTGCCTGCTCGACGCCGGCCGGCTGAGCGCCGCCGCGTGCGGCGGCGGGACGCTGCTCGACGTGGCGCTCGACGGGCTGATCGCCGTGTGCGCGACCGCGGATGCCCTGGGCGACCGTTGCGGGGCCATCGCGTTCGCCGATCGCGTGCTGCGCGACGTCGCGCCCTCGCGCCTCGGCGCCGCAGCCGTCGCCCGCGCGCTCTTCGACGTCGAGCCGGTCGCGCTCGACAGCGACTACGAGCTCGCCTTCCGCCGCGTCGCGGGCGGCAAGCGCGCGTTCGTGCTCGTGCTCGCCGACCTCGTGGACGAGGCGGCGGCGCGCGCGCTCGTGAGCGCCATGCCCGTGCTCGTGCGCCGCCACTCGGTGTGCGTCGCGAGCGTGCGCGACGAGGCCGTCGACGCGCTGCTCACGCGGCCGCCGGACGACCTCCGCGGCGCCTACGCCATGAGCGTCGCGATCGAGATGCGGCAGGCGCGCGCGCGCGCCGCAGCGCGCGTGCGGGCGGCCGGCGCGACGGTCGTCGAGGCGCGTCCGCAGCGCTTCGCCGGCGCGTGCGTCAGCGCCTACGCGCGCGCCAAGCAGCGCTGACGCGCGTGAGCCGGCGTGCGGCCGAGCGTCACGACGAGCCCCCAGTAGAGCGCGCCGAGCGCAATCCCGAGGGGCAGCACGACGGGCAGCGAGTAGGTGCCCGTGACGAAGCCCTCGACGAGCCCGGCGAGCACGAGCCACGGCATCGTCCCGAGCACGATCCCGACCGACCGCGTGGCCTCGGCTCGCAGCGCGCTGGCACGCGTCCCCGATCCCGGCTCGACGAGCGACCAGCCGACGCGCAGCCCCGCCGCCGCGGCGACGGCGATGCACGAGAGCTCGAGCACGCCGTGCCCGACGACGAGGCGCAGCAGATCGCCGCCGTTGCCGGCCTGGGTCGCGAGGCCCGCGAGCGCGCCCAGCAGGATCCCGTTCGTGGCCAGGACGTAGGCCGTGAGCAGGCCGAGCGTGATGCCGCCCGCGTAGGCCAGGAACGTGACCTGGATGTTGTTCACGAAGATGCTGATCGAGACGCCGGCGTGCTCGCCCGCCCCGTGCAGGATCAGCCCGTGGTGGTGCGGCTCGGCGACGCTGCGGTAGCCGCCCGGCACGAGGCCGCCCGCGGCCGTCGGGTCGCTCAGGGCCCAGAGGCCGGCGAGTAGCGCAGGCACGAGCATCAGGAGCCACGCTGCGAGCAGCGGCTTCGGACGCTCGGCGATCGCGCGCCAGTAGCCGTGGGCGAGATAGGCGCGCAGCGATCCCCGTCGCGCCGGGACGCCGTAGACGAGCGGGCGCGAGCGCAGCACGAGCGTCTCGAGCCGCCGCGTGACCGGGTCGTCGCCGAAGCGCCTGCGCGCGTAGGCGAGATCGGCCGCGGCCTCGCGGTAGCGCGTGCCCATGCGCAGGACGTCGGCGGCCGGCAGCCGGCGGCCACGGCCGCGCGCGGCGGCGATGAAGCCCGCGAGCTCGTCCCAGGCCGGGCCGCGCTCGGCCGCGAAGGCGTCCGGATGCATGCTCGTAGCTGTAGCAGCCGCTGCGGGGCCGGGCACGGCCCTACGCTTGGCGCATGGCCGAAGGCGTGCAGGAGACGCTCCGCATCGCCACGCCCGAGGGCGTCGCGCTGGAGCTCCCGCTGGCCGGCATCGGCTCGCGCTTCGTGGCCCAGGTCGTCGACACGACGATCCAGGTCGTCGCGCTGGCCGGGCTCGCGATCCTGCTCGACGTCTCGCATGCGGGCGGGCTCGCGGGCGGCGCCGTGTTCGCCGTCGCGATCTTCGGCGTCGTCTTCGCCTATCCGGTCGCGTTCGAGCTCGGCGCCGCCGGCCGGACGCCCGGGAAGCGCTGGAGCAGCCTGCGCGTCGTCGGCGAGGGCGGCGCCCCGATCACGTTCCGCGCCAGCGCGCTCCGCAATCTCGTCCGCCCGATCGACGCGATCCCGGGCTTCTACCTCGTGGGCGCGGTGTCGATCTTCGCGAGCCGCGACAACCAGCGCCTCGGCGATCTCGTCGCCGGCTCGATCGTGATCCGCGACCCCCGTCTCGCGAAAACCGCGCCGCCGCCTCCCGCGCCCACGGCGGTCGCCGAGCCCGCCTCGATCGACGCTCCGGCCGCCGGTGCTCCCTCCGAGGCCCTCGACGCCGACGACCTGCCCGCCTGGGACGTGAGCGGCCTCCAGCCGGCCGAGCTCGCGGCGCTGCGGCGCTACCTCGAGCGCCGTCACGACCTCGACCCGGTGCCGCGCAGCCTGCTCGCGCGCGATCTCGCGGACCGCCTGCGGCCGAGCATCGGCGGCGTCGGCTCGGAGGTCGCGCCCGAGCGGTTCCTCGAGCTGATCGCCGCGCTGCGGCGCATCCGGGCGTAGGCGGAGGCGCGCGCCACCGCCCCTGGCGATCGGGGCGGGACCTAAGATACCCAGCAGATGGACGACGCCGCCCGCACACGCCTCGAGGCCGAGACGCGCTACGACCCCGCCTCGGTCGAGCCCGCGATGTTCGCGCGCTGGCGCGAGACGAAGGCGTTCGAGGTGGAGCCCGACGATCCGGGCGAGCCGTTCGTGATCGCCGTGCCGCCGCCGAACGTGACGGGCTCGCTGCACATGGGCCACGCGCTCAACGGGACGATGCAGGACGCGATCATCCGCCTGCGGCGCATGCAGGGCCGCAAGGCGCTCTGGATCTGCGGCACCGACCACGCGGGCATCGCGACCCAGAACGTCGTCGAGCGCATGCTCGCGCGCGTGAACCTGACACGCGAGGAGCTCGGGCGCGAGGAGTTCGTGCGCCGCGTCTGGCACTGGCGCGAGGAGTCGGGCGCGACGATCATCGACCAGTTCCAGCAGCTCGGCTGCTCGCTCGACTACGAGCACGAGCGCTTCACGATGGACGAGGAGTACGCCAAGGCCGTCGTGCTCGTGTTCGTGAAGATGTACGAGCGGGGCTATCTCTATCGCGCGAACCGCATGGTCAACTGGTGCCCCGTCTGCGCGACGGCGATCTCGGATCTCGAGGTCGAGCACGTCGAGGTGGACGACACGCTCTACTCGGTGGACTACGCGCTCGTCGGCGGCGGCCACGTCACGGTCGCGACCGTGCGACCGGTGACGCTGCTCGGCGACACCGCGGTGGCTGTCAATCCGGCGGACGAGCGCTACCGCGACCTCGTCGGCAGGCGCGCGATCGTGCCGCTCGTGGGCCGCGAGGTGCCGATCGTCGGCGACGAGCACGTCGAGCTGGACGTCGGCACGGGCGCGCTCAAGGTCACGCCGGGGCACGATCCGAACGACCTCGAGATCGCGCGCCGCCACGGCCTCGACGAGATCGCCGTGATCGGCTTCGACGGCCGCATGACCGCCGCCGCGGGCGAGCGCTACGCGGGACTGACGACCGACGAGGCCCACGAGCTGGTGGTCGCCGACCTGCGCGAGCAGGGCGTCCTGCGCGACGAGCAGCCCTGGCACCACAGCGTCGGGCACTGCTCGCGCTCGGGCAACCGCGTCGAGCCGCTCGTGTCGCTGCAGTGGTTCTGCGAGATGCAGGAGCTCGCCGCGCCGGCGATCGCCGCCGTGCGCGAGGGCCGCGTGCGCTTCTTCCCCAAGAGCCGCGAGCGCATCTACTTCGACTGGATGGAGCAGATCCGGCCCTGGTGCGTCTCGCGCCAGCTGTGGTGGGGCCATCAGCTGCCGGTCTGGTACTGCAGCTGCGGCGAGACGATCGTGCAGGTCGATCCGCCGACGCACTGCCCGGCGTGCAAGGGGAGCGAGCTCGAGCGCGATCCCGACGTCCTCGACACGTGGTTCTCGTCTGCGCTGTGGCCGTTCGCGACGCTCGGCT